>NZ_DASQIX010000121.1:0-7411 GCF_035631355.1 Alloacidobacterium sp. | reverse complement strand
TGGGCCGGGGCTTCGTGAAGATTGGTGGGGCGGAGACCGACCCGGAAGACATCCGCATGGTGGAAGAGGCCTGGGAAGAGGCGCGGCAGGCCATCCTCTCAGGCGAATGGGATATGGTGGTGCTCGACGAGATCAACTACGCCATCAGCTACGGCATGTTGGATCCAGCTAAAGTAGTGGAGACATTGCAGCAGCGGCCGGAGATGGTGCACGTCATCATGACCGGACGGAATGCGCATCCATCCTTGGTGGAGATTGCTGACACGGTGACTGAAATGCGCGAAGTGAAGCACGCGTACCAGAAGGGCATTCTGGCCCAACGCGGTATTGAATATTAGAGGACGGTTGAAAGGGTTTTCGGTAGAAGCACCAGCCTTTAGGCTGGTGAAATAAAGCGGCAAAATTCAGGGGCTTAAGCCCCGGTTCATGTACCAGCAACTGAGAGGGAAGGCATGTCCTGGTTTAAGCGGCAGGAAAACAAAATCGAGAGCGCCGGCGAGAAAACGGTCCGCACTGAAGGTCTCTGGATTAAGTGCGAGTGCTGCGAGCAGGTCATCTTTAAGGCCGATCTCGAAGCCAACTCGTGGGTCTGCCCCAAATGCGGCAACCACTTCCGCATCGGCGCGAGAACCCGCATCGAAATGCTGCTAGAACCGGGATACGAGATCGTCGATACCGAACTGAAATCAACCGATCCGCTCAATTTCAGTGACTTAAAATCCTACAAATCACGTCTGAAGAAAGCCCAGAAAGACACAGGCCTGAACGACGCCATCGTCAACGCCCTCGGTCAGCTTGGTCCTCATTCTGTCGTGCTTTCAGTCATGGAATACGCCTTCATAGGCGGCAGCATGGGGGCCGTTGTGGGCGAGACGATTGCCCGTGCCGTGGACCGCGCCTACGACATGCGCCGTCCTCTTATTATTGTTGCCGCGTCCGGCGGCGCGCGCATGATGGAAGGCATAGTCAGCCTGATGCAGTTGGCGAAAATCTCAGCCGCGCTGGCGCGCCTCGACAAAGCGAAGATTCCCTACATCTCCGTGCTGACCGACCCGACCACTGGCGGCGTGACCGCCAGTTTCGCCATGCTGGGCGACCTGAACGTGGCCGAGCCAGGAGCTCTGATCGGATTCGCCGGGCCGCGCGTTATCGAGCAGACCATCCGGCAGAAGCTGCCCGAAGGCTTTCAGCGGTCAGAGTTCCTGCTGGAGCATGGCTTTCTCGACGCCGTGGTGAACCGCAAGGAGATGAAGGCGTATTTGATCCGGGCCTTGGATTTTATGAAGCAGTAGCGACCGAAAGTCCTTCAGCCAGCTCTTTGATCTTCACAAGAATGTAATCGTCGCCCTTCAGTGTGTCTTCGTAGCGCTTTTGTCCTTCGACAACTTTGGAATAATCGCCTTGAATGATCTCGAGGACAAGCCCCTCGCCCTGTTTCCGGATTTCGTAAATCATAGTCAGGTAATTCGCGGGAATATCCGGCACAGCAGGGTTGTTGGGGTCGATGCAGGTGTATTCGAGACGGCGCGGCGCATCGGCTGTCACCACATGCCCCTTTACATAGAGCTTGCCGTCCGCAGCGCCTTTCCAAAGCAGCGGCGACCCCGGCTTCCAGTCCGTCTCGGCCACGCAGCCGAACATATATTGAGGGATCAGCGTGTTGTCCGTGAGCACTTTCCACAGCGCTTCCGCCGTGGCGTTTACTTCAATCGATTTGCGAATGAACAGTTCCGTCATGGGGACAATCTAAACTGGAAGCCGCAGGCAGGATTGGAAAAATGCGACAGAAAGACGCGGACGGGCTGCCGACCCGGTATGAAAACGAAGAGTCGTTCGATCCGGCATTGGGCCAGCCGCGCGGCGTTTTGCTGCGACCACCTCCGGCTGCGGGAAGGTTCCGCCATGCGCGGTTGAGCGCTGCGCCGGAACTCGCTGCGTGGATTGACCACTACTGGATGGTGAGCTGGGACTTGCGCGGTTGCGAGCCGCGCCTGGTCGAGAGCCTGCCGCACCCGAATGTCCATGTCGTTTTTGAAAAGCCTGAATCAAGCGCATGGGGCATCTCAACCTGCAAGTTCTCGCGCACACTCGAAGACAAGGCGCACGTCTTTGGCGTCAAGTTTACGCCTGGCGGCTTTTTCCCTTTTTTCGGAAAACCGGTTTCATCGCTTGCAGACCGATCTGTTCCCATCGAGGAAGTCTTCGGGCGCGAAGTGCGCGAACTGGAACGCGCTATTCTCGCAACCGAAGATGCAGAAGTGATGAACACCGCAGCCGACGCGTTTCTGCTTGAACGCAAACCGCAACCGGACGAGAAAGCAGACCTGGCGCGGCAAATGGTCGAGCGCATCCTGCGCGAACCGGACATTCTTGCCGTAGACGATTTGGCAGAGCGTAGCGGCATCAGCGTGCGCGGAATGCAGCGCCTCTTCAGCCAGTATGTCGGCGTCAGTCCGAAGTGGGTCATCCGTCGCTATCGTCTGCATGAATTGCTGGAGCAAATGCACTCCGGCAAGCGTCTCGACTGGGCGCAGCTTGCAGTCGGACTGGGGTACTTCGACCAGGCGCATCTTATCAACGATTTCAGGTCCATCACTGGCTACGCTCCTACCGAATATCCTGGTCTTGAAATGGCGAAAGACAACGGTGCTGTGAAACGGGTATGATGCCTTAGAAAATCGCTTTACTGTGATGAACGTTCGAACAGAAATTACATCATTAAACAAGAAAAACAGATCCTTCCCCTTCGTTCCACTCAGGGTCAGGATGACAAACCTATCTATATTGCTAACCCTTGCAGCGGGTAGCCTTGCCGCAGAAACCGGAGAAGCAGGCTGGCTACGCTATGCTCCTGTGAAGGATGCGCAGTATGCTTCCCTGCCTCAGTCTGTTGTCTCGCTTGACCATACCGTGCTTGCCGCCAGCGCTGACAGCGAACTGAAGCGCGGCGTCCACGGCATGCTGGGAAAGAGCCTGCGTGATGAATCAAGTCTCAACTACGGTGAAGACGCATTTGTACTTGGCACAGTTACAGAATTACAGTCGCGCTTTCCCGAAATACGCGCAACCCTGCTTACCGGCGATGGCTTTTGGCTAAAGACAGTCCATCAGCGAGGCCACAACTACGTCCTCATTGCCGGAGCCAACGAGCGCGACATTCTCTACGGCGTGTTCGGGCTGCTGTCGCGCATCGCGCGGCTTCAACAGGTTTCCAATCTCGATAACAAAGAATCTCCAGCAGCGCCGATTCGCTGGGTCGATCAATGGGATAACCCGAACGGCACTATCGAGCGCGGCTACGCGGGCAGGTCGATCTTCTTTGATAATGGCCACGTCCGCAGCGACCTGACGCGCGTCAGCGAATATGGGAGGCTGCTGGCCTCGGTGGGCATCAATGGCTGCAACGTCAACAATGTCAATGCCGCGCCTGATGTTCTGAGCAGCGCGTCACTCAAGGAATTCGCGCGCATAGCCGATGCCTTCCGTCCCTGGGGCGTGCGCATGGCGCTTTCGGTCAACATCGCCAGCCCACAGACGGTCGATCATCTCGATACGTTCGATCCACTCGATCCGCGGGTGCAGGCCTGGTGGAAGAACAAGGCTGACGAGATCTACAGGCTTATTCCCGATTTCGCCGGGTTCACGGTCAAGGCCGACTCCGAGGGCCAGGTCGGGCCGTCAAGCTATGGACGCACCCCGGCCGACGCCGCGAACACGCTGGCCCGTGCGCTGAAGCCGCATGGCGGGGTCGTGCTTTACCGCGCGTTTGTCTACAACCATCACCTTGACTGGCGCGACCCCAAGGCCGACCGCGCCCGGGCGGCTTACGACATCTTCCATCCGCTCGACGGCAAGTTCGACGACAACGTGGTACTGCAGATCAAGTATGGCCCAATTGACTTCCAGGCGCGCGAGCCGGTCTCGCCGCTGCTTGGCGGGCTGGAGCAGACGAACGAGGCGATGGAGATCCAGATCACGCAGGAATACACAGGGCAGCAGAGGCACCTGTGCTTCCTCATTCCGATGTGGAAAGAGGTCCTGGACTTCGACCTGCACGCCAAGCTGTCAGGCACGCCGGTCAAAGAGCTCATTGCGGGCAAGTCCTTTCGCCGTCCGCTGGGCGGAATGGTCGGCGTGGCCAATGTCGGACTCGATGCGAACTGGCTTGGGCATCCGCTGGCCATGGCCAATCTCTATGGCTTTGGCCGGCTGGCCTGGAGCCCAGACCTGACGCCGCAGACCATTGCCGAGGAGTGGACGCGGATGACTTTCGGCAACGATCCTCTGGTGGTCAAGACCATCACAGACATGCAGCTTTCGTCATGGCACATTTATGAGAGCTATACCGGGCCACTCGGCGCAGGCACGATGACGGACATCACCGGGCCGCATTACGGACCGGGGATCGAATCAGCCGAGCGCAACGGCTGGGGACAGTGGTTTCGGGCGGATCATGAGGGCATTGGGATGGATCGCACTGTCGCGACGGGCACGGGCTACATCGGGCAATACCATGAGCCGGTGGCCGCGATGTATGAGTCGCTGAAGACGTGCCCGGATGCGCTGCTGCTCTTCATGCACCACGTTCCGTATAGCTACAAGCTGCATTCGGGGCAGACCGTCATCCAGTATGTCTATGACTCGCACTACTGGGGCGCCGATGCAGCGGCGAACCTGGTAAAGCAGTGGGAGACGCTGAAGGGCCGCATCGATGATGAGCGGTTTAACGCAGTACTGGAGCGGCAGATCTATCAGGCGGGGCACGCCATCGTGTGGCGCGACGCCATCTGCGAGTGGTTCCTCAAAATGTCCGGCATTCCCGATGACAAAGGCCGCGCCGGACATCATCCGAACCGCGTCGAGGCCGAGTCGATGCACCTCGACGGCTATATGCCGGTTGACGTCACGCCGTGGGAGACGGCATCGGTCGGCAAGGCTGTTGCCTGCGACCGCGCCTCCGGCTGCTCGGCGTCGTTTACCTTTGAGCGTCCTGCAGGCCGCTACGACCTGGCCGCTCAGTACTTCGACACCAACAACGGCGTCGCTCATTTCCGCCTGCTGGTGAACGGCAAGGTCATCGATTCGTGGGCGGCCGACAACGATCTGCCGTCGGCGAAGATGAACGGCCATACCAGCACCCGACACACGACCCAAGGGGTCGAGCTCAAGCCGGGCGACAGCGTCCGTATTGAGGGCGTTCCAGGTGGCGGCGATCAGGCTGGGCTCGACTGTGTCGAGGTCGAGTCCCCCTCACCCCCTTGTGCGTAGTTCTTTGAAAACACGATGGTTACGATTTCAGCCTTGTAAAATCCTGAAAACAAAGCCGGTTCGGAGCAACTTCTTTGTTATCAATAGGAAGCCGATCCGCTATTGCCGGGTGGGCTTTTTCTGTTCCTGATTTTATTTTACAGGATTCATCGGGGAAACACGCCAAGGTTGGCTTGTTTTAAGTGATTGAAGGGATTGGAGTTATATTATATTTTCGGCCCGGGGTCTTGACAAACGGATTATCCACATCTGTCGGGATGTAGTACTGCCCCACCCAAGCCTAAAAGAGGGCATCCACTCATTGGTGCGCTTATCCTGCAAACCCACATCTCAAAATCGAGATGTGGGGCATCCGGCTGCTCATTTAGCTTAAACCTCCGCTAGTCGTAGTCCACGCGACGGAGAGGCGGACGTGACCACTTCATGCGATTCCGAAGAACTTCTTAAACTGCTCCATAATTTCCCAAACCACGACGAGCGTGGCTGGGATGGAATTGGAGGCTATCGCAATAACGTCTCCATCCTTGACGCCTATCTCAAACGCGAGTTGTGTTTTCACGCCTATTTTAGGACCACGAAAAAAGTTCCCTATTTTGCAGGTTCCGATTTTGCTCTGATCTTCGAGAATTCCGCCGCTTTCAAAGATCAATTCATCAACCGTCATCCCATTAGGGGGCGAAAGTTCAATTCTTCCACTCATCGGAATGGTTCCTACGATGTGCAGCCGTCGATGCCTGTCGATCACAGACCATCGGTTCAAGATGTCCAGAATTTGACTCAAGGGATAGGTGCCGACGTTGTTCGTGATCACAACCTTCTTGTACGGCTGTATCGATTCAATGTAGGCCCGCAACTTGTCCGGCAATGGTTCAATGCGCCGTTCAGAATTTCTGAATTCGGGGTCGTCGGTACAAATGGGAAACATGACCGCCTTCTCCTCCTTGGCGGTGAGTTTTCCCTTATGGATGAGAGCTGCATCATAGACGCAGGAATCAAGAGCAGCGCGGAGTTGGTAAAGCAATTCTCCAAACTGCAAGGAGAACTGCACGAACCAGTCGCTTTTGACTGGCTTGATGAAGATTTCCCCTGCCCCATCGTCTTGAAAATCTATCCAAGTGGTATATGCGCTACCTGTATCAAGACCGCGCCAGAGTTCTGCCAACGCCTTACCCTGGTCAGCCACCCTGTCAGTACGCTGCCTACAGGTTTCGAATGTGACGAACATGTCTCAGCATTATAGGCGGGTGGTCCACATCCCAAAGTTCGCCTCCAACAAACGAGGGTACCCCCACGTCTCGGAGAGACGTGGGATTCGGTGGTTGCACGCTCTCGACGTACAGCCGTCCATTCCGATTCGATTTCAACTGTGCCCGTGTGTCCCATCAGGTAGTGACGAAAGCTCGACCACGGCCAGTCCCAAGGCCTTAACCAGACCTCGTCACCGGATTGCGGTGCATATATCGCAGCTTCTCGATTCGTTTCTTCTCCGTGTAAACATTGAAGTCGTAATACCGTGCCTGCCAGAAGGGCCACTCCCCGAACTGTACCGCTACTGACAGCTTCAGCGCCTGCAAAACTTTGCTCAGTAAAATCATGCGAAGGGTGTCCTGAGGAGATGCGCCTATCCTGCAAACCCACCTCTCTGCGAGATCCTTCGACAAGCTCAGGTTAGGGCTATTGGGCACCCTCTTGGGACCTGTGCCACCCGCCTCCCCGCTTGCCTTAAACTGGCTCGGAATTGGAGCCCCGAAGAAAATGGCAAAGCTCGTGAAGGCCGGCAAGTACTACCTGAACCCCGAAGCGATAACAGTGGTCCATTCCGAAATCAACCCAACCGAAGGAACCGAGGTGTGCGAGATTCACCTTGTGAATGGAGGCCCGCTTAATCTCGACATGAGCGCTGAACAATTTGCCGCTCTCGTGAATTCTCAATAGCTTCGTGGAAACGCTTCAGGCAGGCCCCAGGGCATGTGCCTGAGTTTAGCTTTCTGAACTAACCCCACTCAAGCCAAGCTTGAATGGGGCACCCGCAGGTCCTTCGACTGCGCTCCACTTCGTTGCGCTCCGCTCAGGATGACAATTTCGGTTATGTGCAGATAATCCCATGTCTCTTCAAGACATGGGGCACCCAGATTATTTTGTA
>NZ_DASQIX010000120.1:0-15121 GCF_035631355.1 Alloacidobacterium sp. | reverse complement strand
ATTCGCGAATAGCAGCCACGCTTCAGAAAAAGTGCATGGTCTGCGCCGCCATATTCTGGGCCGCGCCTTTGTCTTTTCCCCAGGTCTTATAGAGACCTAGGTAGGCGTAGTTTTCCGTCTGGCCAGCAATAGAGTGTCCATAGGCAAAAAGCAGTTGCAAGCCGGGGGACTTGAAATGGTAGTAGCCACCCGCGTCAATCATCGTTGATGCTTCCGTCTGCGCGGCGGCAAAGCCCTCCCGCGCGTGAGAGAAGACCTCGGCTGAAAGTTCCAGTCTCTTGTTGATCTCCCGCTTGACCAAGAATCCGCCATACAGAAAGTTTCGATATTGTGTTTGCGGAACGACAGTGTATCCAAGCCCGCCGACGAGGCTCCACGGGCCGAATTCTTTTTCCACCCAGATCGGCAGCTTGTACCACACTTTGCCCACTCCAAGCCCCTTGGAATAGCTGCCCGTCGGGATTTCAAACATGGTGAAGGACCCAATCTGCGGTCGGTGCGCTGTTTGCTTGATAAAGCCATACTTCACGCCCAGTTCCATGTCTGTCAGCCCATAAGCGCTGGAGCCGCTACCGCCCGGAGCATAGATCGGATTGTTCGAGGGCAGTACTGCGCCAAAAGGCAGAATGGCGTGAAGCTGAATGTTTGGGATAGCGCCCCAGTTGAATTCAAACGCGGGGCCAACCGGGTCAAGTTCCGCCGGCGTGCCGTCCAGAGTGCCAAAGACATAAGCCTCGTAATGCCCCAGATCTACTGGCGTTGGGTCGTCGGTCTGGAACGGGGGGCCCGCCTGGGCCCATATTCTCGAAGCAGCCAGCAGAAAGAACAGGAGCAGCATTCGCCTTAAGCACTTGCGCATGGCCACCACCCTCGGCTGCGATTGAGTGAAAATAACTAACGCTGGCTGATTTCCTGCACGGACTGTTCCAGTTCTACTTCCATCAGTGACTCGGGAGTGAGCTCGTCAGCGCCGCGAAGTTTCGGGAAGAAGACGCTCCACAGTCCCGTGACGGCTAGTGAGCCGATCCCTCCGTACACTACGGCGCGCACTGCCCCCCACCAGGCGGCGGTAAGTCCGCTTTCAAATTCACCCAGCTCATTGGATGCATTCACAAAGAGCGAGTAAACCGCGCTGACGCGTCCGCGCATTGCAGGCGGCGTGGCGAGTTGCAATACCGCAGAGCGGATCACGACGCTGACCATGTCCGACGCGCCGACGAAGAAGAGCGCGATGAGCGAAAGTAGCAGGCTCCGCGATAGACCGAAGATGATGGTAGCCACGCCGAAGATTCCGACGCAGACGAACATCTTGTTTCCTGCGCGGCGCTGAATAGGCCGCCAGGTGAGCCACATAGAGACGGCCAGTGCGCCAATTGCTGGGGCGGCGCGCAGGAGGCCCAGACCCCGCGGCCCGGCCTGCAAAATATCCTTGGCAAAGATCGGCATAAGCGCGACCGCGCCGCCGAGGAGGACGGCAAACAGATCGAGCGATATTGCGCCCAGGAGAATCTGCGTCTTCCACACATAGCGGACGCCGGCGAGGAGCACTTCCACCGATGTGTCGCGCTTCTCCATGCGCCCCGGCCGGACATGCAACGAGAGGATGAGCGAGAGAAAGGCCAGCAGCGTCGCAAGACTGAAGAGGAAGACAATGCCTGCGCCAGCAAGGCGCCCGCGAAGCGGCAGCGTGTAAAGAACGCCGCCAAGCGACGGCCCGGCCACATTAGCGATCTGGAAAATGGTCGCTCCCCAAGTGACAGCGTTGACGAAATGCTTTTGCGGAACGAGGTGCGGAATGAACGCCGCGCTGGCCGGGCCGCTGAAGGCGCGTCCCGATCCGACCAGAAACAGCACGACGAAAATAGGCCAGACAGCGCGGAGTCCATTCCACGCAAAAAGAAAGAGCGCAAGTGTGCAGAAGGTCTGAAGGGTGTAACAGACGAGAATGACGTGACGACGATCAAAGCGGTCGGCAACATGCCCCGCCGGCAGCAGAAAAAACAACCCCGGTAAAAAGAGCACCAGGCCCGTATAGCCAAGGTAGAGAGCGCTATGCGTGATCTGATAAACGAGCCATGCAATGGCTAGCGCCTGCGCCTCCGCGCCGATAATGACCAGCACTCGCGCGAGCTGATAACGGCGGAAATCGCGCGAAAGAAATGCTGCCGCGCCTGAGCTGGTAGATCGGTCTGGCATGTGGCTGTGGCCGGTATTAATGATACCTGCGCCAAGAAGAAGCGTTTGTTATAAGTTGTTACAAGTTGTTACAGCTGGATGTTGATCAATCCGGCGGCAGCGCCCGGAGTGGTGGTCGAAATCTGTGGCGCGCGCCAGTGATCAATGTGTGAGACCTGATGCACGCAGCTGATCGTGCAGTGCGGCGCGCAGGTCTTTTCGGTCAGGAATTCGCGCTTCAGGTCGGCCTTCGTATACTCCGCCAGCGGCACGCCGGGAAAACCGCGCTGCTGCGAGCAGTAATGCACCAGCCCGTCTTCGCAGATGTAGAGATAGCGCGAACCGGCGCGGCAGCGCCAGTCATTGGGCTGGGCGTTGGCAATGGCTTCCTGAAACTGGTTGAACTGCGAGTAGTTCTTCTTCTTCCAGCTGCGCATCTCGTTCCACACGGAACGTTCTTCTCCGCCCAGCGGTTTCAGTTGGCCGTCGCCGTCGTGGATGATGCCGATCGTCGAAGTAAAGCCAAGATCGATAGCGCGCCGCCCAATGGTCAGCGCGTCCTGCGGGTTCTTAATGCCGCCGCCGACAACGGAGTTGATGTTGACGTGGAAATCGGCATACTCGGCAAGCCACTGGAGTTTCTTGTCGAGAACTTTGAGGCTCTTCTTTGAAATTTCGTCCGGCTGCACGTTGTCGATGGAAATCTGCAGATGGTCGAGTCCGGCCTTGTTCAACCGCTGGATGCGCTCTGAGACCAGCAGGTAGCCATTTGTAATCATGCCGGCAAGACGGCCATGATGGCGGATGCGGGCGATGATCTGGTCCAGCTCGGGGTGCAGCAGCGGCTCTCCGCCGGAAATGGTAATGATGCTGGTCCCAAGTCGCGCCAGGTGGTCGATGCGGCGCAGCATCTCGTCGATGGGCACCGGATTTGAAACCTCGTCGTACTCGTTGCAGTAGGCACACGACAGATTGCAGCGGCGCATGGGCACAATCTGCGCCATGACCGGATGCCGCGTCGAGGTAAGCGCATGACCCACCAGGGCTAGCTCGCGAACCTTGCGGCTGGCGGCCTTCAGGCGGCGTCCTGCAGTCTGTTGACGTGTTGCTGACATACCCATTCTTATTGAAACACAAAGGGATAGGGTAGGGCGAGTCGCAGATCCGGAGTGGCGAATTAACGGTCTGAGCCGCGATTTTGGATGACTGAATGGGGCGCTTTTACTGAATATCGTCTCGGTCGATCCAGCCGCTATCCAGCGTCTCTAGTTGCTTCTGGATGTCCTGCTGCATCTTCTTGAGATCGATAGTGTTGAGAGAATCGCGTAGCGCTTGCGTGAGCTTTGTGGCGTCGATGCTTTGTGCCATCCGTGCCATCTCTTGCGAGTCAAGCATCGCCAAGGCGCCCAGATCTACTTTTCCTTCCGGCCCATCGAAGACCATGACATCGGGGCAGAATTCAGGAAAGTCCAGCTCGCCCTTCTTCTTGGGTTCGCCCGCCTGCATGTTCAGTTTCTGCTCTTTTTTGTCCCGCATGACTGTGAGCTGCACCTGCTTGCCGCGATTGCTGTGCAGCGCCTTCATCCAGTCGGCGCGCGACGCCATATTTTCGTTGTTCACTTTGGTGATGACGTCGCCGGCTTTGAGGCCGGCTGTGGCTGCGGGGCTGTTCTCGTCAACGCTTTTGACCAAGAGACCGGTTCCGTCGGTCACGCCGAAGTAGCTGGCCAACTGTGTGCTCAGCACATCAACGTCCGCGCCAACATAAAGCCCGCTGGTGGTGAAGACCCCGAAGAAGCCATTGCCGAAGCTGCGCGACGGTGGAAGCAGGCCATTCGACAGTGGGGCGTCGTCCGGATCAGGCACGGTGAAGTGCTGCGACCATGCATTGGCCTCAATCTTGGCGCGGTCCGCCAGTTCCACGGAGATGTTCTGCTGCTGGCCGTCGCGGCTGATGAGCAGGTGGATCGTGTGCCCCGGCGGGGTTTCCCGCAGCATCCGCCGGAACTGCTCCGCGCCTTCCACGCGCTCGCCGTTCATTTCCAGCACTACATCGTGGACCTTCAGCCCGGCCTTGTTCGCGGGTGCGTCGTGGTCGACGGTGGTGATTTCCGCGCCATGCGCGTCCTTGAGCTTCAGTTCTGTCGCGCGGTCATTGTCTATGTCGCGCATGTTGACGCCGAGATAGCTCTGCGAGCTATGCGCGAGATACGCGGGCGTATCGCTGAAAACGGTTACCGGTTGCGCCGCAACCTGGCTAACACACACCGCGAGCGTTGCGCCGCCCGCGGCAACTACTGTCCAACCCAGCCTCAAAAAGTGCTTCATGTGTGTGCCTCAATCAGTGCTTCCTGCTTGTAGGACTTTCTTCTCGTTGAAATGTTACCGCCTCATTATTGAATTTCCGGCAACTGCTGCAGCACCTGCCGAGAAACGGTACGTATATGGGGATTCTCGTCCTGGGTGGCCACCGTGTGTAAGACCTCACGCACGCTCGAATCTCCTTCGACCGGCTCAATCAGAGTGATGGCCTGCGAACGGATGGTTGGGTCGGAGTCCTTGATCAGCGACTCAAGTACCGCATCGCGCACGCGCATGTCCTCAGCGATATAGGGCTGCAAGCCTTCGAGGGCCTTCATGCGCACACTGGCATCCTTGTCATAGCGCAGCGCCACCATCAGCGCGTTGCGAATCGGCCCGTCGCCGCACTCATGCCCGTTGCGGCATTCATGGGCCAGCAGTCCGACGGAGTCATCGCGCACTCCTGGGTTCACGTTGTTCTGCGCGCCCAGCAGCAAAAGCTGGCGGATGCGCGGATCATCTAGCGATCCCTGCAGCGTTTCCGGCACCAGCTTGTTGTAGTTCACCTTCACCATTTCCGAATTCGGCTCGCGCGTGATGCCGCTGACATTGGCAATCTGCGCGGGATTGTCTTCGGTTGTGGCGGGCGGCTGGCCTAGGTTCAGAACAAGCTTTGACTGCTCCGCGGCGTGCGCTTTCAAACCGGCGAGGTATCCGCCGTATCCGCCCGCGCCAATGCCAACCAGCAAGAGTAGGGAAGCCATGACCGGCGCCGTGCGCAAGCGGCCAACGCCGCGGAGAAACCCCTGTGAGAGCCGTACAAACCAGCGTCCGCGCGGCAGATTGTCGAGCGCTTCTTCCAGACGCATGCGCGCCCGCGCCACCATCGTAGGCGACGGCTCCTCCACCGGATAGAGCGACATAGTGGTCTTGAGGCTGCGTACAGCCTGCATGTCGCGGCTGCACACATCGCATTCAAGCAGGTGTTGTTCGAGTTGGTGGTTGGCGTCGTCGGAAATCTCTCCGTAGACCGCCAACGCAATATGCTGTTGAGCCAGATCGCACTTCATGGCCTTCATCCTTTTGCCTCACAAGCCTCAAAAAATTTGCTTCGTGCCGGGGCTTCATTCTTGAGCCCCTTCTTTCTTTTCTTTATGACTGCAACAATGCGGCGGGGAATTAACGCAACTCCGCAAGGTTGGCTCTTAGTTTTCTTGTCGCGCGGAAGAGCGTGTTCTTCGCTGTCTCTTCCGTAGTGTTCAGCATTTCGCCGATTGTTCTAAGCTTCAGCCCCTGATAGTGCTTCAGCTCAAAGACCATGCGCTCGCGCGGCGTCAGTTTTTCAAGCGCCGCCTGAATGCGCTGGCCCAGAATCTTGCGCTGCAACTCGCGATCAGGGTTCGCGCCGGAGCGCTCGTCGCTCACATTACTTAGCAGGTCAAGCTCTTCGCCCGAGGCATCGATCATCACCGACGGATCTTCGCGCCGTGACTTGCGCCTGCGGAGCTGGTCCAGGCACAGGTTGGTGACGATGCGGTAAATCCAGGTATAGAACGAGCACTCGAACCGGAAATTACCCAGATACCGATAAGCCTTCAGGAAGGCTTCCTGGTGAATGTCCTGCGCGTCCTGCTCCGAGCCGGTAAGATGCAGAGCCAGCCGCAGCACCGCCTGATCATATTGACGCACCAGCAGGTCAAAGGCTGCCCGCGAGCCTTGCTGGGCTT
The DNA here is from genome assembly GCF_035631355.1 of Alloacidobacterium sp. Classification (NCBI taxonomy): domain Bacteria; kingdom Pseudomonadati; phylum Acidobacteriota; class Terriglobia; order Terriglobales; family Acidobacteriaceae; genus Alloacidobacterium; species Alloacidobacterium sp. The sequence goes on along the minus strand of NZ_DASQIX010000120.1, from coordinate 8,918 downwards.
CGCGAATCAGTTCCGTTTCAGTGGTGCGGTCGCGTACATCCGTGAGCATTCGATGCGAGGATTGTACTGCCCGGCCATTTTGATGTGCAGTAGCCGTTGTGGGGACGGGAATTCTTAGCGCGTCTGCCGGCATGCTCTTTACTGCTCCAGGATGCGTTCGGAATGCTGTAGCAAATGCACCTAAATAGACGGTTCCTAAGGACTTTTGGTTAGCGGACTCGCGGCGCTTCGTTTTCATACAACCGGGGTGAATTACACTCGGCTCATGTCTTCTGCAAGAAATCTTTTCTCTAGTCCCGAATTGGGAAACCCGGGCTGGATTACCGCCTTTTGCGACGGCGGCTCGCGCGGCAATCCCGGTCCGGCCGGTTATGGCGTCTATATTCAGGACGAAAATGGCGCAAAAATTGCCGAATTAAACGAGTTTTTGGGCAGAAAAACGAACAATTTTGCCGAATATTCAGGCCTTCTGGCGGCCCTGGACTATGCTCTCGCAAACGGGCATTCTCACCTGAAGGCCATCGCCGATTCCGAGCTTCTTGTGAAGCAAATCAAGGGTCAGTATCGCGTCAACAGCCCCGAATTGCGACCGCTGTACGAAGAGGCGCGCCGCCGCATCGCGCGGCTTAAAGGCTTTCAGATTCAGCACGTTCTGCGGGAAAAGAACCGCCGCGCCGACCAATTGGCAAACGAGGCAATGGACCGCGGCACGGGCCGCTCGTCTGGTTCTGTCCCGAAATCCCAGACACTGCGCGGCTTCGTCAAAGGCGGAGTTGTGCATCTGCTTGAAGGGGAGCTGCCAGATGGTGTGTTTGTCAAAGTCGTGCGGGAAAGCTGAAAACGGCTAGGAAATCCGTAGTCGGAAAGGACTATGATGGATCACGTCACTTCGCGATCAATTCTCTGATCGCTTTCTACCTCGCCTTCCACCTGGAGGTGATCATGATCGAGGGCAATTCGAAACAGAACGATGATGTAAACCGGATAAGCCGCCGAGCGTTTGTTGTTATGGGCGCTGCCGCTGCCTCTGGGCTGGTGCTCCAGTTGCGTACTCAATCTGTCGAAGCGAAGAGCCTGACTCCGAAGGTCGTCAAGCTCGTGCAGTTCTCCGATGCGGGTGTACGGGAAGACACCGTCGCGCTTCCAATGATTGTCAAAACCGATGCCGAATGGAAGCAGCAGTTGTCTCCAGACGCCTACATCGTAACGCGCCAGGCAGGTACCGAGAGAGCCTTCTCAGGGCAATATTGGAACTTGCATGACAAGGGCCTTTATCGGTGCATATGCTGCGACACGGCCCTCTTCAGCTCAGACACAAAATTCGAGTCGGGTACGGGCTGGCCCAGCTTTTGGCAGCCGATTGCAAAAGAAAACGTCCGCGAAAGCTCCGACATCTCGGAGGGAATGATGCGCATCGCAATTTCCTGCAGGAGGTGCGACGCTCATCTGGGGCACGTCTTTGATGACGGTCCACGGCCAACGGGCCTTCGTTACTGCATGAACTCCGTGGCCCTCAAGTTTGTCAAATTCGCCTGATTGCAGCTGATCGGCGCCCGTACAATTTCGAGCGGTTCCGCGTCCTCGTGGCTATAATGCGGACGCATGTTTCCTTACGATCAGACTCTGCTCGTAACCGCGCAAACGACGCCCAACTCCGTGGCCGATGTTCTCAGGACCATGCAGGCCATCGAAGCAATCTGCACCGACGGCGACGGCCTGAAGTGGTTCAACTGGCTCTATCTTCAGGTTACGCAGGCAGTCGAGACGCGCATCGCCGCCGGTGGATTTGCCGATCCTGCATGGCTGGCCGAGCTTGACGTTCAATTCGCCCGGCTCTACTTCGGCGCCCTGGCTTCGTCGCTCTCAAGCCAGCCCACGCCGGGCTGCTGGCAGGCGCTTTTTCAAAACCGGAGCCAGGTTCAGGTCGCCCGCATTCAGTTTGCGCTGGCGGGCATCAATGCCCATATCAATCACGACCTGCCGGAAGCGATTGTCGCCACCTGCGTCGCAACCGGCACGATTCCGCAACATGGCGGAACGCAATATAACGACTACACCGGGCTCAATTCGACGCTTGACGGCCTGATTCAATCGGCCAAGCAAACACTGCATGTGCGCCTTCTCGGCGATCCGCTTCCGGCCGTTTCTCACCTCGAAAACACATTGGCCGCCTGGAGCGTCAGCGCCGCGCGCGAGTCTGCCTGGAAGAACGCTGAGATTCTGTGGCGTCTGCGATCCGAACCAGCTCTATTTCTGGCTTTTATGGATTCGCTGGATGGGCTGACCACCGTCGCGGGCAAGACCCTGCTGGTTCCGGTTCCCTGAGAAGGCCTCGTGATATCAAGAAGGAAGCTGCTATCCTTACACAGCCCACGACAATAGCATTTACCGGTATCTAGTTGTTTGAAATGAAATGCCGGACTACTTGCCCCTTTGCGTCGAGAAAATCTAGGCTCGGGGTGCCGTCAGCAGCGACTTGCATTACGATGCGTTTTTTGCCATTTGCATCCATCAAAGACACTATTGCTGAATCATCATCTCCACGTCCTACCCAGATCCGCCGGTTCCTCGAATGGTTCTTGGGTTCGTTCACTGCGAGCCCCACAATGCGATTATCTTTATCTTCGACGCCGGCTAACTGTATCAGTTGCTGGCTTTCGCCGTAAGGATCGAATGAGAGGCTAGCGCCCGAATCGACGATCTCCCCTTGTTCATTTCGATGACCTCCGAAAATCAATCCGCCGTTTTCTGTCCCTTCGTCGTTGTAAAAGAGCATTCCAGCTTCCGGTCTGTCTACTTTAGGGAATTCCTTACCTTTCAGAATTACGCCTGGCATTTGGTCGTGATTGGAGATGACCATTCGCAGGGTTCCATCTGGCTCGACAATGTTGAGGCGCTGAGCTCGAATCACGTTGAATTCAGCGTTCCGCTGTGATTTTGCTCCCATGATCATTGCAACAGCGAAAACAGTGCTGAGGGTAGCGGAATAAAGGAGTAGAGCCTTCTGAACGAAAGGTTTCATGGAGATGCCTCCGACATCTATTGAACCGCACCAGTTCGTACGCTTCAGATATACGGCCACGAACGTTCAGTAGTTCCCGGGGATCCTGGGCCTAGACGTAATCGATGCTTTGCCCCTTGCGTCGAGAAAATCTAGACTCGGGGTGCCGTCAGCCGCGACCTGTTTCCTGATCTAAGCCTTCGCCGCGCCGATTGCAGGGTCGCTCGTACTGTCCTTTCCGGTTTCCAGGTGTCCAGCCAGTTGCTGCCGAAAAGCGGAGTCGCCTTCGGCTTCGATGACGAAGTCGTACCAGCCATGTGTTTCATTGACAGACCATGGCTGCTGCCAGTCTTCACCCGCAGCGAGTGTGTGGGAGACCTTTTTGTTGGCATACGCATCGAGCACGCGCACCGTAGTCTCTACGTTCCCCCGATTGCGGAGTTGCAGGACCACACTGTTGTTTGCGGTGTCATAAGCAGCGCCGCTCTCGATGAGCGCTCCGGAGGCTTTGCCCGTGAAGGCGCGGAGAAATCCATTCGGGCCAAAGACGGACAAATCGTAAGCGGCTGTGCCTTCATTTTGAAAAGTCCAGTCATCGGAGAGTTTCGCGCCTGGCTCCACAGTGTAATTGCGAGGCTTGACGTCGCTGTGCGCCGACCGCACCTGAAAAACGGCCCCCACCTGGCCGGAGTTGGCGAAATGCAGAGTGAACTTGCCGCTGCTTATGTCAGCTTCTCCCTGCGCGTGAAGCGCGTAGGGCAATGCGCGGGCTGGGCGCGTTCCGGGCTCCTGGACGGGCATTTTCTGGTGCCTGGGAGGCGTTGGTTTGTAATCAGGATGGCGTTTATTGTCCGGGGGCTGATAGGCGATGGTCTGCGGCAAAGAAACCGCTGCATTGTTGGCGGTGGAAAAATCGAAAGCTGAAGTGAGATCGCCGCATACTGCGCGCCGCCATGGAGTAATGTTCGGCTCATGCACGCCGAAGCGAGTTTCAATAAAGCGGATCATTGACGTGTGGTCAAAGAGCTGCGAGTTGACCCAGCCGCCCTTGCTCCACGGCGAAATGACGATCATGGGGACGCGCACGCCCAATCCATACGGACCTACCTGATATTTCGCACTGCCGGGGAAAATATCGTGCGTCGTCTCGACTGTGGACACGCCCTCTTCGCGCGACCCGGGCGGGACGGGCGGCGCCATGTGATCAAACAGGCCGTCGTTCTCGTCATAGGTGAGCAGCAGCGCAGTTTTGCTCCAGACATCGGGGTCTGCGGTCAGCGCATCGAGAATCTGCGAGACATACCACGCGCCGAAGTTTGACGGCCAGCTCGGGTGCTCGCTGTAAGCTTCAGGCGCGACAACCCAGGAGACCTGCGGCAGCTTTCCGGAACCCACGTCCTTGCGGAAGATATCGAACAGCGATCCCTTAACCGCGATGTTGGTGCCGGTCTTTGCACGCTGGTGCAGCGCGCTTTCGGGTTCAGCGTTCTGATACTGCTTGAAGTAGAGCAGGGAGTTGTCGCCATACGTGCCTACATAAGGAGTTTTTCCGGTGTCGCCCCAGTTACTGCTCGCGCTGAGACCATGGCCGATGTCCTGGTAAATCTTCCAGCTTATGCCCGCCGCTTCCAGTCTTTCCGGATAGGTGGTCCAGCTATAGCCCGCCTCCGCGTTATCCACAACCGGCCCACCGCCGTTTCCGTCATTGCCGACCCAGCCCGTCCACATATGGTAGCGGTTGGGGTCAGTAGGACCGAGCAGCCCACAGTGGTAGGCGTCGCAGATGGTGAAGGCATCGGCCAGTGCGTAATGGTAGGGAATGTCGGCGCGGACCAAGTGAGCCATCGTCATCACGCCCTTATTGGGGACCCACTGATCATAGTGGCCGTGATTGCGGCTCTTCTGTGTCGTCTCCCAGTCGTGCGGAGTGCCTTCGAGGAACCGCATTCCGAGGTTTGCGCCTTTTGGACGGTAGGGCAGCAGATGGCCGTTGCCATGCGGCTGATGCCAGACGGATTTTCCCGAGGGCAGCATCATCGCGCGCGGATCGTCGAAGCCGCGCACGCCTCGCAGTGCGCCGAAGTAGTGGTCGAACGAGCGGTTCTCCTGCATGAGGATGACGATGTGCTCGATGTCGGTGATGGATCCGGTCCGATTGCTGGCTGGAATTGCGAGCGCGCGGCTGATGCTTGCGGGAAATGTTGCGGTCAGGGCGCTGGAACTTAGGAGCTTAAGGAAGGTGCGGCGACTGGTACCCATTTCGGCACCAGTATAGCGCTGTGACTGTGTACCGCCGGTTAAGGGCATCGCTTTCCCACCCTTCGCTCCACCCCATCACGCGAACACCGCGCGTGGTGGGGGCCCCGGTTACGCTCAGGATGCGGCACCCATTTTCGTGCTGAGGTCAAGAGACTGCTGCGGCCTGTGTGGCATTGGGGTGAATGTATGATCCAGAAGAAAGATCAAATGATGAGGAGAATTGCATGACCTATCAGCCCGATCCGAAGCGCTATGAGCAGGCGGAGTTTCGCCGCTGCGGACGCTCCGGGATTGTTCTGCCGCCAATTTCGCTTGGACTGTGGCAAAACTTTGGCGGCGCGGACGTATTTGAGACGGGCCGCGCTGTGATTCGCCGCGCCTTTGACCGCGGCGTGACGCATTTCGACCTGGCGAACAACTATGGGCCGCCATATGGCTCGGCGGAAGAGAATTTCGGGCTGATTCTGAAGAAGGATTTCCGCGATCACCGCGATGAGCTGATCATTTCCTCAAAAGCCGGATGGGACATGTGGCCGGGGCCTTACGGTATTGGCGCGTCGAAGAAATATCTGATTGCGTCGCTCGACCAGAGCTTGAAGCGCATGGGGCTTGAATATGTCGATATCTTCTACGCGCACCGCCCGTGGAACGATACGCCGCTGGAAGAGACGATGGGCGCGTTGGCGCAGATCGTGCGGCAGGGCAAGGCGCTTTATGTCGGTATTTCGTCATATGGACCGGCGCGGACGCGAAAGGCATATGAAATTCTGCGCGCCGAAGGCGCCCGATTGCTGATTCATCAGCCGTCGTATTCCATGCTGAACCGCTGGATCGAGAATGGACTGCTCGACACACTCGACGAGCTTGGCGTGGGCTGCATCGCCTTCTCGCCGCTTGCGCAGGGACTGCTGACCGGCAAATATCTGAATGGCGTGCCGGAGGATTCACGCGTGAAGCTGGAGAACAGCAGCTTCAGCAAGAACTTTCTTTCAGAGGAGAACCTGGGCCGCGTTCGCGCTCTGCATGAGATTGCGAAATCACGCGGCCAGAGCCTCGCGCAGATGGCGATTGCATGGGCGCTGCGCAACTACTGCGTAACCTCGGCGCTGATTGGCGCTCGCAATGTGGCGCAACTGGATGATTCTCTGGATTCGCTGAAGAATCTGGAATTCTCGGCACAGGAACTGAAGGAAATTGACAAGCACGCCAAGGACAGCGGGATTGATTTGTGGCGGTCGGTTTCGGTGGAGTAGGGGTTAACTTCCGGTTTGCGGTGATTCATCTGAGCGGAACTCTATTCCGAAATTAGTTCCGCTGAAGGTTCTAGATGTATCAGTGCTTCTTTGATTCTCGCTGCAATGAGTTTTTTGTCCTCATCGGACGCCGGAACTCGTTCGGAGTCGAGTTTCCATTTGAGGGTTTGTAGATATACGGCTCTGTGCATCTTTTCATCGCCACCTACTAATGGTTCAGAAACGAGTTCCGCTACTCGATGATCATCCGTTTCCTTGTATTCCACGAGCCACTGGGATTTGAGTGTGACAACAAAGCCATTGCCTTCCCACTCGTGTTTTGAGCCAATGCTCTTGATAATACCCACTAAGTTCTTAATCGAAATCATAGAAAATAATTGTCCGAGTAGGGGGTTATTCGCCCGGGAACCAGTTCCTATCGAGTTTTGCGTACTCTCGCAATGAGTGTAGCAAGGCTGCTGGCTTCGTTGTTCCCCAGTTGTCGGCAATCCGGAAGCAATTCCCTGCCTCATAAAAACTCCCGCTCTGCAATGAATTCCACGCTACAATCACCACCAACTCAGGAGCACTCGCCATGAGGACATTCCTTCTTGGGGCCACGCTCTCTCTGTTGTCTGTACCATTGCTCTTCTGCCAGAACCCTGACCCGGCCGAGTCCACCAGCAACTCGCTCGCAAACTACTCCTACCAACTCCCCATCGGCTGGGCCCAGCGGCAATCATCCGGCTCCATCGTGCTCACATCGCCAACCTACCGTAACGCAAATCCCATGGCCCGACCCATGGATCCACAAGTGGAAAACTGCCAGATCACCCTTCTTCCCATGCGTCCTGCCACGCGCACTCTCGGAGAAGAAGCGGTCTTCACCTTCCGCCAGGTTTTCCATATAGATCCGCTCGCCCCCAACACCTCCGGCCTGCCCACCATCACAAACGGCATCTCTCCGCAAGGCTGGGAATACATCCTGATTCGCAAGCTCATTGGCGGCCAGGAGGGCGAAGCCCGCACCGTCGGCGCTACCTTCCTCATGGCCAGGGTCGCCAATCAGACGGCCACCGTCATCGGCGTTTCCAGGGACTTCCTGTGGAGCGCATGTTTCAGCCAGCAGCACGGCGACGCATGGCCCGGATTCTTCTACAGCCTCCAATTTCGCAATGCTCTGCCCGCTGCACAAGCGTTGGCTGCCATCCACCAACAGCTCATCGGCACCTGGCTGGGCGGGACAGGAGATGTTGGCCTCGCTTACGTCTTCCAACCGGACGAGCACTATTCAAGCGCTGGCGGTACACGCAACAAAATGACCGGCCAGATTATTCCGTCCTTTCGAAGGAACGGAACCTTCGCTCTGAACAACACCGCGCTCGTCCTCACCGCAGACGACAACACCCGCTCCGCGCAACTCTTCCGCATCGGACGAGTAAGCCACGACAGCGGCCGAAGTTGGACTCAGCAACTCTGTCTCTTTGATCCCAGGAACAGCGGCGAAGTCTGCTACGACAAGCACTGAGACAAGCTAACGCCACCTACAACCGCCAGGTGCCCAACCTCAGTCACGCCGATCGGCGCGAGCGATCAAAAGAGGTAAGGCACCAAAGCTGCGGTCTGATGGGCATAGGCGGCGTATGTTTCCCCGAACTGGGAGCGCATCCATTGCTCCTCCATGCGGAGCTTAAGCCAGAGCATGAGGAAGATGAGGGCGAAAGCGATCAATCCGCGCACCTGGGAGAGGGCGATGGCGCTGCCAAGCAACCCGGCCAGAATGCCGGTGTAGATGGGGTGACGGACCACGGCATAGGGCCCGGTGGTGATCAGTTCGTGGCCCTGCTTGATGGTGACTTCGCTGCTCCAGTTGCCGCCGAGGTGTGCTCGCGCCCAGATGGCAAAGAGAAGACCGGCGACCATAACGGCAGCTCCCACCCAGAAGGCCCAAAGCCCAGCCGGCCAGGGCTCAAGATAGAGCCAGCGCAGCGGGATGCGCGTCGTGAAGAACAGAGCGATCGCGATCAGGAAGATGACGGTGCGCAGGATGCGCGAGGCGGCGGGCTCGAGACGCTGGTTGGTTTTTGTGCCGGCGGCTTTGATTCGCCAGTAGATGAGAAAGGCGATCCAGAGAACGGGAAAGAAAGCTTCGTAGAACCAGAGCACTTAAGGACCTCCAAGGGTTGAGGATGTTACGCAGCCGGACCAGGGGGAGTTTCAGTGGCGGCGAGGTTTCGCCACGGATCGAAGGTTACGCCGTGACACCGTCATCCTGAGTGGACTCCTCGGCAACCCGGAATGTATGGTCCGCCGCGTTGTTGCAAGCGAAAAGTGGAGATGACGGTTGGGTCTGCGCAAATGTATCCGGCCTTAGATGGAGCCGAAGCTCTTGACCTTGATGGAATGCGCTGCGCTGTCGTCCTAAC
>NZ_DASQIX010000119.1:0-21051 GCF_035631355.1 Alloacidobacterium sp. | reverse complement strand
AGTATGGGACGATGATCACAAATAAACTGGACAGGAAAGCACTGGAGAGCGAACGCGAACGTGGCCCAGTAGCGCATCCCGGTGACCTCTAGATCTGAATTCCACCCACTCGCGAGCTTAGTCCAAACTGTGAGCCTGCGTGCGCAGGCTCACTTCATGCACCCGGGGTCCGACGACGATACGCAGTAATGCTTCCGCATCCTTTGCATTGATGTGGGGGTCGCCGAATGGCATCTCACAGTCGTTGGCGGGGAACGGAATCGTCCAGTGTCCCGGTGCATGAAGTTCAGTGATGTCATGCCGAAACTATGCTGAAAAACCTAACTGATTGTCAGATTAAGAGATATATGGCGCGCCCAGAAGGATTCGAACCTCCGACCTATTGATTCGTAGTCAATCGCTCTATCCAACTGAGCTATGGGCGCGCAAGGGTGGGGTGACTGCGAACTCATTTAAAGATATCAAGTTCCGGGCGGTTTCGCAAACTTCTGAACGCGCATGAACCAACTCATTCTGTTCTGGAGCTATTCTTATTTGCGCTGCGGGCAGCGTTTGATTCAGAGCAAAAAATAGCTGTATCGAAATAATGAATCCAGAAATTCCAATCAGTTCCGGTAAAGCAATCAATTGATATGTAAAGTAATGAATGATATACAAAGGCCATTCTGGACCTTGAACAAATCCGAACATGCTTCTGGGCTTTGTTGACCTGGCAAGGCATGGTTCTGCAAATGACGAAGTTTCACAAGTGCTAATATGCCTCCCATCATGACTGAGGGAGAATTGGACAGTCTATGTCAAATGCAAATGGCGCCTGGAAATCGCGTCTATACAACGCCTATGTATCTAGCGAACAGGCGGCGCCCGCGCTTAAAGAAAATGCTGAGTTGATGTTTCGCCCACGCAAGGCATTTTTAACGCATGTCATTTCACATCATTTACCGGCGAATCGAGATGTGCGAATACTCGATCTCGGTTGCGGGCATGGAGCGTTTTTGTATTTTCTGTCTCAGGCCGGTTACAGGAATGTAAGCGGAATCGATGTTTCACCCGAGCAAGTCGAAGTTGCGCACAAGTTGGGGATTGCCGAGGCCCGACTCGGACATTTGGAGGATTTGCTCTGCGATGAAAGCGACGGTTGTATTGATGCTGTTCTGGCTATGGATGTGCTGGAGCATCTGACGAGAGATGAGCTGTTCTATACACTTGATCACATCCATCGTGTATTGAAGCGTAACGGGATATGCATTGCGCATGTTCCGAATGCTGAAGGGCTATACGGCATGCGTATTCGCTATGGCGATCTTACGCATGAGCAGGCATTTACACCAACCTCGGTGAGACAGGTTTTTCGCACAATAGGATTCAGCAAAGTGAGTTGCTATGAAGACAAGCCTGTTGTTCACGGTGTGAAGAGCCTTGCGCGGCGCATGATCTGGGATGCGGGTACGCTATATCATCGAGCACTTTTATCGGCAGAAACGGGCACGACATCCGCAGTATTGTCGCAGAATATGTTGATTAAGGCGGTATCGTAAGCATAGATTTCGGCGAGGATCTATGACGACAGACGAGCAGGCAATCCGCGATTTGGTGACGCGTTGGAATGAGGCTTCGATGGCCGGCGATGTGGATACGGTCCTTGGCCTGATTGCCGAGGATGCGGTATTTCAGGTTGCGAGCCGGGAGCCGTTTGGGAAAGAGGCATTCGAGAAGGGGCTTCGCGGCGGGCTGGAGCAGGTGCGGGTTGATGTGCAGTCGAATATTCAGGAATTGCAGGTGGTAGGGGACATTGCGTACCTGCGGAACCACCTGAAAGTGACGCTCACTCCGCGCGGCGGTGGGGTACCGATGAAACGCTCCGGCTATACGCTTACCATCTTTCGCAAATTGCCGGACGGGAAGTGGGTGTTATCGCGCGACGCAAACATGCTGACTGCGGACCACTCGTAGGGTATCCAGGGCTAAAGCCCTGTCCCGACAGCGTCTTTTTCACTGGGCTGAAGCCCAGTGCTTCTACCTGAGAACTATTTTAAGAGGGTGGCTGCAGAGGCTCACTTCGCTGGCGCCGGGGCTGGTTCTGCGGCAGCTGCTACTTGCGGAGGGATGAGCGGCAACTCTTCCACAATATTGATTCCGGAGCGGCGCACCAATTGCGCGACTGTTGCCGCATTGAGCCGGGTTGCATCGTATTCCACGCGAATCGTCTTTGCTTCTTCCTTCAATTGAATGCGGCGGATGCCGTAGACTTCGCTCATGTCGTTGAGGGCAATGACCGCGGCTTCAGTCGGGTGATGTTCGTAGCGGAAGAGGATGTCCAGCGTGGTCACGATTCAATGATAACAAGGCAGATGGCATATCTGCTTAAAATCTATACGTTTCCCACTTTCGCGCTCAAAGCAGGGTGCTTAGATAAGGTGCCCGTTTTCCGCGCCCTGCTGAGAAACCGCAGGTTCCTTCGACAAACTCAGGCCAGGCTCTTCGACTGTGCCCCCTTCGGTCGCTCTGCTCAGGATGACAAATCAACAATGTTCAAAGATTTCTGAGGTAGTTGAGTATCTCAGGGTTGGTCCAGTCCTGCGGGCCGATGAATTTGCGGCGGATTCTGCCCTGGCCGTCGATGATGTAAGTCTCCGGCGGCCGCGTGGTGCCGAAGGCGAGGTTGCTTTGCTGTGATTCGTCGTGGATGGTGAAGAAGTCCACATGGTTATCGGCGAGGAACTGATGATAGGCATCGACTTCGTCGTTGAAGTCCACGCCGAGAACGACGATCTGAGGCATTTGCTGCTGGAGGTCGTTGAGGGATGGCAACTCTTCAAGACAAGGTGCGCACCACGACGCCCAGAAATTAAGAACGACGATTCTGCCACGATAATCGCTGAGGTGGATGGTCTTTGCGCCATCGACGATGGTGAAGTTGGGTGCTGCTTTGGCCAACTGCGCTGGATGGGAGCCGCGGTCGCATCCGCTGATCACAAGAAGAAGGACAATTGCCAATCCCACCCTATTCCACCCCAGCGTGCGAAAACCGCGTACTTTGGGGACCCCGGTATCGCGCAAAACCGGCGCGATAGGATGGGGTACCCAGGATTTGAGATTTCGGAACCAGCACACATTTCTATAATACGGTCTGGATTTCTCTGGAGTGGATTTGGACCTGTCTGTGATTGTTCCTGCGCGAAACGAAGAGGACTGTCTGGGCGCGTGCCTGGAGTCGCTGGTTTCGCAATCGGATGAGGGATGGAAACTTGGACGCGACTGGGAATTGCTGGTTGTGGATGACGGTTCGATCGACCGGACACGAGAGATAGCACAGAGTTTTACCGGCGTAACTGTGATGAGTCCGGCTGCACTGCCGAAGGGCTGGACGGGCAAGGCCAACGCTGTATGGACAGCAGCGAAGCAGGCGCAGGGCGAATGGTTGCTGTTTACCGATGCGGACACGGTACACGAGCCGGGCGATTTGCGGCGCGCACTGCACGAAGCGGAGAAGTACAAGGCGGCGATGCTGTCCTATTCGCCGCGTCAGATTGTGAGGGGTTTCTGGCAGCGGGCTCTGATGCCGCTGGTCTTCAGCGAACTGGTGCTGGCGTATCCACCGGCGAAGGTATCCGATCCTGAGTCCCGGTTGGCGGCGGCCAATGGCCAATTCTTGCTGGTTCAGCGCGACGCATATGTGCAGATTGGCGGCCATGAGGCTGTGGCGGATTCGATGCTGGAGGATGTCGATCTGGCGTATCTGGTGAAGCGGCGCAAGCTGGGGCTGCGCTTCAGGTATGCTCCGGATGCGTTGAGCGCACGCATGTATCGCAGCTTTGGGCAAATGTGCGAGGGTTGGACGAAGAACCTGGCACTGCTCTTCGGAAACACACTGATTACGGCGGGGTGGAAGCTGCTGGATATTTTCCTGCTGGTTGGATTGCCGGTTCTGGCATGGTATTTTCTGGGGCCGCTGAGTCCGGCCATGCCGTGGCTTACGGCACGGTTGGTGATTCTGCTGGTTTGGCTGCGGACGCTGTGGCGGTTTTATCGCAGGGTAATGAAATCGAATTTTCCATTTGTTGATTGCCTGCTGAGTATTTGTGGACTACCGCTGTTTGTGTGGCTGCTGTGGAGAAGCTGGTTCGACCACACGGTAACGAAGCGCGTAGTCTGGAAGGGACGTGAATATGCTGGCGGAAGTCGATGAAACGGAGACGCGGACTTTTGCATCTTTTGGGTAGGAGATTGTGGGACCGTTCAAGGCAGTAAAGACAGATCCTCCCCTTCACTCCGTTCAGGGTCAGGATGACAAGTATTTTTGAAATGATTTTATTGACAAGAAAAGCTGAGTTTTCCGCTTCGCATTATTACTGGAACGAGGCGTGGTCCACTGAAGAAAATGAGCGCGTCTTCGGTAAATGCGCCAATAAAAATGGCCACGGACACAACTACACGCTGGAAGTGACCGTTGCCGGCGAGGTGGATTCTACGTCCGGGTTTGTGGTGGACCTGAAGCAGTTGAAGGATGTGATGGAGCGCGAGGTGGTTGGAGTGTATGACCACCGGCACCTGAACAAAGAAGTGCCGGAATTTGCGAAGGCGATTCCGACGACTGAAAACATTGCGATTGCGGTCTGGAAGCGGCTCGACGGAAAGATTCCCGGCGCGAAACTGCATCGTGTGCGCGTATATGAGATGCCTGATCTCTTTGCCGATTTCTACGGTGAGCCATGAGGGCCTATTTTTCGCGCAGATATCGCCTCAGCGCTTCGCATCGGTTGCACTCAGATGCATTTACTGAAGACAAAAACCGCAATGTCTACGGGAAGTGCAACAACCCGCATGGACATGGTCATAACTACGTGGTTGAGGTCACGGTAGGTGGACCGGTGAATGCTGAAACCGGCATGGTGTGTGACATGGTCGAGCTTGATTCATGCGTGCGAAAAGAAGTGGTGGAGCGCTTCGACCATACGAATCTGAATCTCGATCCGCTATTTCAGGATCGTGTGCCGACCACGGAGAATTTATGTATTGGAGTATATCGGTTACTCGCGGCGGCTTTTCACAAGGCTGAAGTAGTGCGGGTGCGGGTGGAAGAGACCAGTAATAATTCCTTTGAATACCCGATGAATGCGCTCTTTGCTGAAGGGTGAGCGGGGCGGAAAGAGAACAATGATGGCAAGACCAGCTATTGTGCAAAAACCTGTGGCGACGGGCCTCGAAAACATTTCGACGCAGGACATTTACCGCGAGATTCTTCGCCGCTTTGATGAAGACCCGATGCGGGACGGCCTGGAGCGCACACCGGAGCGTGTAGAGAAAGCCATGACCTTTCTCACGAAGGGTTACCGGGAAAATCCGACGGAGATCCTGCGCGGAGCGCTTTTTGACGTGGATTACGACGAGATGGTGATCGTCAAGGACATCGAAATGTTCTCGCTATGCGAGCATCACATGTTGCCGTTCTTCGGCAAGGTGCATGTGGCCTATATTCCTAATGGCAAGGTAATTGGTCTGAGCAAGATCCCGAGGCTGGTTGAAGTATTTTCACGCAGGCTGCAGGTACAGGAACGGATGACGCAGCAGATTGCCGATGCGATTCAAGAAGCGATTGCGCCGCAGGGCGTGGGTGTCGTGATTGAGGCGCGGCACCTATGCATGATGATGCGCGGAGTGGAGAAGCAGCACTCATCAACGGTGACCTCGGCGATGGTGGGCGTTTTTCAGAAGCAGAATACGCGCGCTGAGTTTTTGTCGCTCGTGCGCGAGCGCGCGCCGAATGGGTTATAGCGCCTGTTAACCCTGACAGGCCCAGTCCGGCGCTCGGCTATAGTAGTCAAAGTGAACGGCCTTCTGGTGATCGACAAACCCGGCGGAATGACGTCGCATGACGTTGTCGCGCGGGTAAGGCGTGTGACTGGCGAGCCGTCGATTGGCCATCTGGGCACACTGGATCCGATGGCGACCGGCGTGCTTCCACTGCTTCTGGGCAAGTACACACGGCTGGCGCAATTCTTTGGCTTGCTTGAAAAATCTTATACGGGAACAATCCGGTTCGGCTTCGCCACGGATACCTACGATGCTGAAGGGCAGGCCATAGGCGAGTGTGTAGCTGTATCGCTAACGCTGGACCAGTTGCGTGAGGCAGCGGAGCACTTTCAAGGCGAGATTGAGCAGATGCCGCCGCCGTTTTCCGCCAAGAAAACAGATGGCAAGAGGGCCTATCAACTCGCGCGGGCCGGTGAGACTCCGAAGCTGGCTCCTGTGCGGATCACAATCAAGGCATTTGAAATTACTACTGTCGAAGGGGACACAGCAGCTTTTTCCATGACTGTATCCGCGGGGGGGTATGTGCGCAGCGTGGCGCATGAAATGGGCATAGCGTTGGGCTGCGGCGGACATCTCGCCAGCTTGCGGCGAGTTGCGGCTGGGCCGTTCGGCCTTGCGGACGCTGTACCGCTGGCCGAAGTGGAAGCGCTGACGATAGAGGCTCTGGAAGCGAGGATGCCGCATCCCAGAGCATTGCTGCCGGAACTGCCTGCGGTGACGGCAGATACCTTTGCGCTACGACGGCTGCGAAACGGCGCGACAGTGAACCTGCCGGAGTTCAGTCTTGCGCCGATGGTGAAGATTTTTGAGGGGCAGCGTAACCTGCTAGCCATTGGACGCCGCATTGCCGGGACGCTGTTTCAGCCTGTTGTGGTGCTGGTCTAACTATTTTCTGAGCAAAGGCGTAAGGGCTTGCAGGACGTTCAGCGCGACCTGTTGATTGCCCTTCGCCGTTGCATGGATGCCATCTTCCTGCATTGAGCCTGGAACCCCATAGACATCCTTGAATAGGAAGGGGATGAGCGGGACCCTATACTTGTGCGCCAGCATGGTGTAGGTCTCATTGAACTGTTGGATGTAGTCAGCCCCATAGTTCGGCGGCAGCGTAATGCCTGCCAGCACGACTCTTGCTCCCGCTTTTAGGATTCCCGAGACAATCTGATCGAGGTTCTGACGGGTGGTCGAGATGGGCAAGCCGCGCAGGCCGTCGTTACCTCCAAATTCAACGACCACAATTCGCGGGTAAAGAGAGAGCACGTCTTTCAGGCGGTCTACTCCGTCTTTTGTCGTATTGCCGTCGATGCCTTTGTTGAGGACGCGGTAACCGTATCCACGACTGTCAAGATCGCGCTGCAGGTAGTCTGGATAGGTCTGGCCTTCGGTGACGCCGTGGCCTGCGGTGAGTGAGTCGCCGAAGCAGACGATGATGGGCCGTGCGTGGTCTCCTGCTTTTGTTTGCGCGGCGCAGCCGGGATGGAACGTAGTGGCGAGGCAGAGCGTAAAAAGAAGCAGGAGAACGTATCGGCGCGTCACATAGGTATTGTAACGAGAGGACAAGAGCAGAATGATCGAAGCACGAGGACTGAAGAAGTCGATTCGCAATGGAAACCGGACAGTGGAGATTCTGAAGGGAATCGACTTGAGCGTGCCGCGAGGGCAGTTTCTTGCAATTATGGGAGCGTCAGGCAGCGGAAAGAGTACGCTCCTGGGGCTGCTTGCGGGTCTGGATGCGCCGAGTGCGGGCGAGGTGCTAGTGGACGGGACGGAGATCAGCCAGCTGCCGGAGGACAGTCTCGCTCTGGTGCGGGGCAAGAAGATCGGATTTGTATTTCAGTCGTATCAGCTCATTCCTACTTTGACCGCATTGGAGAATGTTCTGCTTCCTTATGAGTTGAACGCGAATGGCGACGGAAAGAAACGCGCCACGTCACTGCTTGAGACTGTTGGTTTGGGAGACCGGCTTCATCATTATCCTGTGCAGCTTTCCGGAGGCGAGCAGCAGCGCGTGGCGCTGGCGCGCGCCTTTGTTTTAGAGCCGCCGATTGTTCTAGCTGATGAGCCGACGGGAAACCTTGATACGACCAATGGTCAGCATGTGCTTGATCTGCTGACTGAGCGGCAACAGGAAGCAGGCACAACTCTGGTGCTGGTAACGCATGATCCACAAATCGCCGATCGCGCCGATCGCCGGATATTTCTGCGCGACGGCCGGATTGTTTCCGATGAGAGCGGAAGGCAGGCCAGCCATGGGGCCTGATCAAAAACCTGCGCTGGCATGGAGCACGGCAGCGAAAATCGCGTGGCGTGAACTGCGCGCTTCGCGAGCGAAATTCGTATTTGTAATTCTTTCAGTTGCAATTGGCGTAGCGGCATTGACTGGAGTGCGCGGGTTCAGCGAGTCCTTTCAAAAGGCATTGCTGGACCAGGCGCGCAGCATCATGGCGGCTGATCTCTCAGCGCGAATGTTCCGGCTTACGACCCAACAGGAAAATGTAAAACTGGACGCGCTTGCAGCTTCCAAGGGGATCGAGCGGACTTCGGTCACGGAAATGGTTTCGATGGCATCGCTGCAGGGCGATCCGGTTCCGTTGCTGGTGTCGTTGAAGGTCGTCGATCCGGCCAGATATCCGTTTTACGGAAAGATGATTCTGAATCCCGGGGGCGATCTGCGCTCTGTACTGACGGATTCAACTGTTGTTGTGGACGACAATCTGTTGGTGCGTCTGCGCGCGAAGATTGGGGACACGCTGAAGATTGGCGGTGAGTTTTTCAAAATCGCCGCTGTGATTGAGAAAGAGCCGGACCGTCTTACGGCCGGCATCGGTCTTGGGCCGCGTGTGATGATGACGCGGACGGCGGTGAATAAAACCGGATTATTGCAGCAGGGAAGCCGCGCTACGGAGCGGTACTTGTTTAAGCTGGGGCCGCAGAGCGGCAAGGTTGCTGACATACGAAGCGAGCTGGAGAAAATTCTGCCGGAAGCGCAGATCACAGATTTTCGCGAGACGAGCCCGTCATTAGCTGAAGGTCTCGATCATGCGACCGGCCTGCTGAGTTTGATTTGCCTGGTTGCTATGGTGCTTGGGGCAATTGGCGTAGGCATGGCGATGCGCGCGCATTTGCAGCAGCGAATCGACATTCTCGCCATTATGAAGTCGATAGGCGCAAAGTCGTCGGATATATTGCGGATTTATCTGCTGCAGACACTACTGCTGGGAGCGTCGGGAGGATTGATCGGGATTGCCTGTGGGCTGGGCGTCGAGTGGGCGTTGCCATTTTTCTTCGGCAAACTGCTGCCTATACAGCCGCCGTTACGTTTGCCGGTGCGTTCGGTGTCGGCGGCGTTTGGCACCGGAATTCTAACGACGGTGCTTTTCTGCCTGCCGCCGCTGCTAGATGTTCGGAAGATTCGCCCGAGTATTGTGTTGCGCAAATCTGTGGAGGGTGGCGATGGAGATGGCAAGTTGGGATTCTGGAAGAAGATTGGTGAAAGTAAAGCGCAGTGGATTTCTGTCGTCGTGATCGTCCTTGCATTGGCTGGAATCGCTGCGGGACTTGCGAATTCCATGCTGGTAGGGAAGTGGTTTGCAGCGGCGTTGTGCGGCCTGCTGGTAGTGATTCTCGGGCTTGCTGCTCTCACATTACGGACGCTGCGGGCGTTCTTGAATAAGACGCGCTTGCATCTGCACTCCGCATTGCGGCATGGGTTGGCGAATCTATACCGACCGGGAAACCAGTCTGCTGCTGTGCTAGCCGCGCTGGGAACGGGAGTCATGCTGATATTGAGCGTATTTCTGATGCAGCATGCCATTGTTAACCGGATGAATACCGATGTGGCGAAAAGCGCAGCGAACATTTTTCTTATCGACATCAGTCAGGACGAAGTGCAGGGAGTGAAAGACCTGCTGCTCAATCAGCCCGGTGTGGATAAGAAGTTTGAGGCGATTCCGATCGTTTCGGCGCGGATTACGTCGATCGATGGCGTTCCAGTAGACCAATTGAAGATCAAGAATTATCCGAAGCGGCTGCTGTCATCAGTTTCTGTCACATGGGCGGACTCGGTGCCCGAAGGTGTAAAGGTCACACAGGGGAAGTGGTGGCAGAAGAGCGACGCGGATGGTCTTGCAGTAGTGGATCATCTAGCGAGGCGATTGAATTTGCATCCTGGATCGTCGATTGATTTTGAATCCGGCGAGAAAACGATCCACACGAAAGTGGCTGTGATTTACAAGCCGGAAGGGGAACACGTATTTGCACGCAGCGAATTTATTTTGCCGTCCGGGCCGCTCCAGGAGCTGCCGAATGTGTGGTATGCGGCAGTACATGTGCAATCGAAGCAGATTCCGTTCATGGAGCGCGCATTATTTGCCGCATACCCCACGGTGACGGTGATCAACATTGCAGACATTCTGGATACGGTGCAGGGCGTGGTACACCAGATCACGCTGGTAATTCGGTTCCTGGCGGCGTTCTCAATCCTTTCAGGCGCAATCATTCTCGCATCCAGCGTGGCGAGCACCCGGTTCCGGCGGATTCGCGAAGTTGTAGTGCTGAAGACGCTCGGAGCCACGCGGAATCGGATTGCAGCGGTCTTCAGCATCGAGTTCGTAGTGCTGGGTCTGCTGGCGGGAGTTGTCGGCGTGATCTTCGCAAATCTGTTGTCGCGGGTGCTACTGCACAGAATGGAAGTGCCATTTCATGTGGAGTGGACTGCGAGCGGGGTGTCGGTAATTGCCACGGCTGTGCTTGCAGTTGCAACCGGCTGGATAGCCAGCTTCCGCATCCTTGGGCAGAAGCCACTTGAAGTGTTGCGTGAAGAGTAAGTGCTCCCACAGTTGATGTGGGAGCACTCAGCATGCTACTCCTGAAGGCTATTCTCAAATTCTTCGCGTGACGTCAACGCCCTCACAAGCAGCGGCATGACGAACAGGATCGAGAATACGGTGGTCAGCATTCCACCGACGACAACGCGGGCGAGCGGTTGTTGCGCCTGAGCTCCGATACCATTGGAGACAGCGGCAGGCAATAGACCGAGACCCGCAGCCATACAGGCCATCACCACAGGGCGCATCTCGTCGAGGCAGCCTTTCTCCAGCCCATAGTTGAATCCTTCTTCGCGTTGCGCGCGGCGGATTCCTGAGAGAAAGACCACAGCGCCCAAGGTAGCAACTCCGGTGAGCGAGGTAAACCCCACGGCAGCAGAGATACTGAAGGATGTGCGGGTAAGGAACAGCGCGAGAATGCCGCCGATGGCCGCGAAAGGAAGCGTCCCCAGAACGATGAAGGCATCTCTCCATGTGCGGAACTGAATGTAAAGGAGAACGAGAATTACCGCCAAGCTTACTGGGATGATGTATGCAAGGCGACGCTGCTCTTTTTGCAGGCTGTCGAATTCTCCTGCCCATGTATAGTTGTAGCCGCTTGGCAGCTTTATTTTGTCTGACAACTGCTGCTTCAGGTCCTGAATGGCACTAGCGAGATCGCGTCCGCGTACGCTGAACTTGATAGGGATATAGCGGCGTCCGCCCTCGTGGTAGATCATGAAAGCCCCATTCTTGAGACTTACGTCGGCAATCGCGCCAAGCTGCACCTGCTGTCCGTCAGGCGTCGGCAGAAGAATCTTGCTGATGGCTTCCGGAGTATCGCGGTATTGCGGCGCATAGCGCAGCGCGAAGTCAAAGCGACGGTCACCGTCAATGATTTGCGTCACAGGCGCGCCTCCGACTGCGGCCTGGACAACGGCGTTCACGTCCTGCGGCTGAAGGCCATAGCGCGCGGCTTTGCTGCGGTCGATGGAAACCATCAGGCTTGGCTGACCGGTAACTTTGAAAACGCCAATGTCAGCGATGCCTTGTACTTTGCTCATTACGTCTTCGATCTGGTCGGCGATACGGGTGAGGTCATCGAAATCATTGCCGAAAAGCTTAAGAGAGTTTTCTCCCTTTACGCCGGACATGGCCTCTTCGACATTGTCCTGAATGTTCTGCGAAAAGTTGAAGTCGATGCCCGGATATTGCTGGAAGTCTTTTTCGATGGCGGCAATCAGAGTGTCCTTGTTGCCGTGGAATTGCGGCCGCCACTCTCCTGCCGGTTTCAGGCTGGCCAGAAACTCGATGTTGTTAAAGGTGCTTACGTCGGTGCCGTCGTCCGGACGGCCCATTTGCGACACAACCTGGGTAATTTCGGGGTAGGAGCGCAGCGTCGCCCGAATTTTGTCCGCCATCTTTTCTGATTGAGGAAAGGAAATATCCTGCTGCATCGTTGCGCGGATCCAGAGGTTGCCTTCTTCGAGCGCCGGCATGAATTCGCCGCCCACAAAAAAGATGAAGAGCACGACGGCAAGGACGAGACCGGCGAAGGCGACAAGCCATGAGATGACTTTGAACTTGAGCGCGCGTCTCAATCCCTTGTCATAGTGACGGCGGAAAAAAGCGCTCAACCATGTCTCTTGCGCTTCATGCTTGATCTGCTTCGGGACGGCAAAGGAGCCAAGCACTGGCGCGAACACCAGCGCGAAGATCAGTGCGCCTGTCAGTGCGAATCCGTAGGTAACGGACATGGGCGCGAATATCTTGCCGGGGACGCCTTGCATTGTGAAAAGAGGAATGAAGGCGACGAGAATAATCAGCGTTGCAAAAAGGACAGGCTTGGCGGCATCGCCTACGCCCTCCATGATTAGCTCGCCGACATCTTCACCTTGTACCCTGCGCGAAATTTTGCGATATACGCTTTCAAGCACAACAATGGAGGCGTCGACGAGAATTCCGAAATCGATCGCTCCGATGGAGATGAGGTTGGCCGAATGGTTTGTGAGAACCATCAGGGCAAATGAAAACAGCACTGCGAAAGGGATGGTGATGGCCGCAATGGCTGTAATACGCAGATCGCCGAGCATGCTTAGAAGGACCAGTGTTACCAGGATTAATCCCGTGATGATGACGTGGCGGACGGTGCGCGTGGTGGTGTTAATAAGAGTTGTTCGGTCATAGATGGTGCTGATCTTCATGCCGGGAGGCAGGAGATTGCCTTCGTTTAATTCTTTAATTTTTGCGCGAAGACCTGCCAAGGCAGGCAGAGACTTCTCATTTTTTTGCAATAGCACAATGCCTTCAACGATGTCGGGCTGCTCGTCGCGGCCGACTTTTCCAAGACGCGGCTGGTGGCCTTCTTTGACATCGGCCACATCCTTAAGCAGCACAGGCACGCCATTACGTTCAGCAATGACGATGCTATCCATATCGGCAATCGAGTGAAGCAGACCGATACCGCGCACGTTCACGCTCTGGCTGCCAAGTGTTAAGTAATTACCGCCTGCGTTGGCGTTGCTGCTCTGGATTGCATTGACAACCTGCGACATGGTGACACCGTAGGCGAGCAACTTATTGGGATCGACCTCTGCCTGATATTGCCGCGTTGTGCCTCCAAATGTGGCGACGTCAATAATGCCAGGAACCTGCTTCATTTCGCGGACAAGCAGCCAATCCTGTGTGGCTTTGAGTTCGTTCAGCGAATACCCGGGGCCTGTCAGTTGGTAGCGGTAGATTTCGCCAATAGGAGACTCGGGAGAAAGCTGCGGTTGAAGATTGTTCGGCAAGTTGACGGATTGCAGCCGGTTGAGAGCTTCCTGCCGGTCAGTGAAGTAGTCGCTATCGAAGGTAAAGTACAGCTTTACATCGCTCAGGCCAAAGATGCTGATCGAGCGTATCTGTTCGAGATGAGGCGTTCCATTCAGCCCTGCTTCAAGAGGAACAGTAACCTGCTGCTCCATTTCTTCGGCGGACCACGATGGGTTCTGCGTGATGAATTCAACCATCGGCGGAGATGGATCAGGATATGCCTCAATATCCAGCTGCAGGAACGCCATTACGCCCCCAGCGAGCGAGGCGAGAAAGATGATCAAAATGATATTGCGGTATCGGAGAAGCGTGCGAATAAACGCCTGCATTACTGCGCTCCCGCCTGGCGCAGCAATTCGGCGCCTGTGCTTACGATCTGCTCTCCGTCTCCAAGACCATGGGTGATTTCCACAGCGTTCTCATGGGTCTCGCCCAGTTCTACATCGCGCCGCGCATACTTATGATCAGGCGTTGCGACAAAGACATAGTTTTTGATTCCGTCGCGAATGACCGCGGTAGAGGGGACGACAATTGCCTCACGTTTGAGATTTGCAACCGAGATGGTTGCAAACATCTGCGGCTTGTACTTGTGTCCCGGGTTGGCAAGCACTACGCGCACCTTGAGCGTCAGGGTAGTGGGGTCAACCGCGTCAGAGATGTTATCGATGACGCCACTGCGGACCTCATTCGGATAGCCGTTGACACGGACTTCTACGGGTTGTCCCCGGCGTACGGCGTCAACATTGTTGGGATAGAGGTCGCCGATAACCCAGATTGAGTCAATGTTCGCGATAGTGGCAATGGCATTAGCGTTGTCAAGCGAGCGTTGCAGTTCTCCCGGTGCCGTGCCCACGTCGAGAACAATGCCGCTGATGGGTGAGCGAATTGGAAGATCAACTGACGAGTCATTTTCTGAGAATCCCAGGTTGTGCAGCGTTTGCAGTGTGCGCTGGAGTTCGGCATGATCGGCGTCGCCAACCGCCTTCAGGTCGTCGTAATCCTTTTGCGCCATCACCTCATGCTGAAGCAGTTCCTTGGCGCGCTGCAGTTGCAGGTCAGCCCGCGCCGCTTCAATCTTCGCCTTCTCATAATCAGATCGGGCAGACGCGCCGTCATTGCTCTGCAGTGTTCCAATGGCCTGGCCTTTGCTGACTTCCTGACCTGGCAGGGCCTTAAGCGTGAGGACACGCCCGCTGAGTGGCGGATAGATATGTACCACGTCAGTAGGGTTTGGCATCAGGCGCGCCGGCAGGGTAAGAGTGTCAGTCACCTGTGACGGATGAACAGTCACAGTATCCACCACATCTTTGCTCGTAGTCGGCGCCGGAGACGGCGCTTCGCTCGAATGATTGCAGGCCGTGAGCGCCATCAGGCATGTAATGAAAAGGGCGGCGTAATATTTGTTGCTCATGGAACGATCTCCGTAGCGGCGGCGAAGCTGAGTTGATGAACGGCAAGCCAGGCCTGGGTATTTGCATTCAAGGCGTCAAGGTGGATCTGGCGGTAATCTCGCAGAGCGTCCAGATAATCCAGCAGTGTGGTGCCGCCGTGACGGTAGCTGAATTCCAGGTTGTCGCGGACACGATCAGATTCCGCTAGGTAATGGCCGTTGTAACGCTGCGCCAGATGCATCGCCGCTTCGTAACCGGCCCATGCCTGGTCCACGTCATTTAAGACTTGATTACGGACAGCCGTTTCGGCGAAGCGGCTGGACTGCGCTTCGTACCGCGTACGCTCTTTTTCACCTTGATTGCGGTCAAAGATGCGTATTGGGATGCTGATCTGGAAACCTGCACTGTTATAAACGCCGGTGCGCTCGTATTCGCCTCCGACGGTTGGATCCGTTGTCCCGCCAGCGTCGGCCAGTCTGATGTTGGAATCAGCGAGGCGCACGGATTGTTGCGCGGCAAGATAGTCCGGTCTTGATTGAAGGGCCTCTTGCTCGATCTGTGTCAGGGGAGTGGTGATTGTGGGTGGGTTCAGCGTGCCGGTGATGTCGAATGTATCCGTTGGCTTTTCGATGCCCAACAACAGTTGAAGCTGGTCGCTCGATTGTGTGAGGTTGAGCTTCGCATTGTCGTAGTCTGATTCGAATTCAGCGAGCTGAAGGTCAATGCGCTCGAAGTCCGTTGCGCTAATGTCGCCGGTATTCAGGCGCACCTTACTGAGATCGACGGTCTTGCGATAACCCTGAAGATTGTCATCGGCAATCTGTAGCTCAGCCTTGGCCGCGAGCATTTGCGTGAAGGCCTGCTTGACGGCGAGAGCCGTCTGGCGTTCCGAGTCATTGTACTGGTTTTGTGTGACATCCGTTGTAGCGCGGGCGATGTCCAGCCGCCAACGGCGTTTTTGCCCGCGTTCAAAAAGACGGTTGATATTCCCGGCATATGAATATGGACTGCTGGGATTGTTGGCCGGCAAGGTCACATCGGTTCCGGACAGCGTGAAGCTTGGATTCTGGCGCAACCCCGCCGTAATTTCATTGGCTTTGGTCGCTATTACGTGTTGCTGCCCTGAGAGCAGGTTTGGATTTCTGGCGCGGGCCATGTCGAGAGCCTGCTGTAACGTCAGCGGCTGCTGGGGCGCCTGCGCATGCAATTGCGCAACCGCGAGAGCGGCGAGCAAAAAAGCGCTTCTGTTGAGAAGTCGTTTCATACACACATCCCTTGTGGGGTGATGGGGCCTGGTACAGCCGATAATGATCTGAAGTTGCGGGAGGAGCGGCTAAACGGCCAGAGGAGGCGGCCGGTTTGCTATCTGCCGAATCGATCTGGTCTGTGGGCGCAGGCTTTCAATTACTGGCTCGATGCGTGCATAGATCTGCACATCGGACAATTGCTCGTATGACAGCAGAGTCGTGTTCAGAAGAGCCGGAATGTCCGCAGGTTGATCCGAATTCGGCAACAGATCAGCGCGTCTTGTCACATGCTCTATTTCCGCCGCAGACATGGCTTGCACATCATCGGTCATGGAAATGACCGGGAGCAGAATGACAATGAGCATCGCCAGCGCCAGTAGCTGGACTCTCCAATCCACCTGTCCTGAAGACGCGACGGCACGGCGCGATCCTCTGATCCAAAGCGCGGCAAGTGACAAAGAAAGCACAAGCCATACGAGATTGAGGAGAAGTTCCAAAACTGACAATGCGATTGTACTTGATTAGACGTGATGATTTTGGTTAAGGAGATGTTAAGGATGTGCGGCGGTTGACCTATGCTGCTAGAGCTTTTACTATGAATGAGGTATCAGTTCATCCAGCAGCGGGTCCGCTGCGCACTATTACTGCCCCCTCGTTCAATGGTAGGACAGCTGACTCTGGATCAGCATATCGGGGTTCGAATCCCTGGGGGGCAGCCAGTTTAGAATCATCCGCTTACGTTCAATTTACCCAAGCATCTCGCCGGACAATGTCAGGCGAAATGTCAGGCAGCGGAACAGTCTTACGATTCCGCTTGTTGACAATCTCTGCAGCCTCATCAAGCTCAGGATGCAGATACCTTTGCGTCGTACTCAGGCTGTGATGCCCAAGCAGTTTTTGCAGGGCAGCTATGTTTCCGCCCTCGTCCAGATATCGAGTCGCGTAGGTGTGACGCGCCGTGTAGATCACATACGAAGACGGGATCTGTGGAAGGCCCCGCAGATTAGCCTCTTCGTTTGTTTTCTCCACTGCTCCATAAAACTGCTTCGTTACAGAAACCCGATGCCCACACTTGGAACGCGACTTGCCCTTCTTTGTGATGGCAGCCGGGAAAACCCACTCGCTTTGGGTCTGACGAGCCCTCAGGTGCGCTCGCATGCGATTGGATAGAGCTAGATACCTTTTCGAGCGCATGGACTTCCCAAAGGGCACCAGAAGCCGATCCCGGTCCCAATAGATGTGCTCCCAACGCATCCGCATGACCTCTTCCGGTCGCATCCCGCAATCCAACATGATCACGAGCACATCTGAAAGAGGATCGTTTGCAAAGCGCAACAGCAGAGTTTCCATTTCGCGCGTGAAGGTTCCCTCGCGGCCATGCTCTTCGCGCATCTTGATGCGCGGGACGCCCCGGAGAATTCCAACTTCCATCCCATAAGAAAGCATGCGTCGAAGGGTGCGAAGTGCCTGGTTCGCGTTGGATGGTCCACCAGGGAATGCCAACACATCTGCTTCCGGCGCACCGATTTGATCCATGCGCATGTGAGCCACGTCCGTCGTCTTTAATAGTCGCCAGCCATTCCGGTAGCAGCGCTCTGTATCCGCATCCAAGCTGCCAGCGAGTTTTCGTTTTAGGTTGTACTCAAGAAATTGCTTAGAAAATTCCCTGAGCAATGGGGCTTTACGAAGGGCTACGTTACCGCCTTGTTGTTTGACCTCCGCTTTTTTCAAAACCTCGAACATCTCAGCGCGACTCTTGACCGTCTCTTTCGTCGAGCCCCAATAGGGGACACCATCAATTTCGAATTGATAGTGCCAATACCTACCGCGTTTTCTTAGCACGGATCTCTCCCTCAAATGCTGCCCGCACGGAAGGAACCCGCTTGCACTTTTCCAGATGGTCAAGTACATGAGGCAAATAATATCGCACCGAGGCGTTCCTGCCCGAGCCGAGTTTGACGTAAGGGAAACCTATCCCCTGGCACCGCTGACGCCGTAGAGACTTTTCACTTAGGCCGAGCCAATCGGCGAGTTGTTTTTCTGTGAAAACTTCCGCATTGCGAATCTGAGCCAAACTCTCATGGTTGGGCAGCTCGCTCGCTGCCTCCGCAACACCCTTAAAGATCTGCATGAATTTTTCCTTTGTGAATGGATTGGGTGTTACGTCTGAAATGCATGAATCTCAAGAAATCCGGCTCCCTCAATATCCGCGCGATATCAGAGACCGTTAGCAACCGCGGGGAATGCTCACCGCCAGTTATTCCTGTCACTTTGTGAGGAAATATGCTGAAGATCTGCGCCATTTCGACTGCCTATGGCCCAATCATGTCCTTGTTTTTCGCGGGTGTCCAAGACCTTCTACGTCAACGTTGATGCCGCTGAAGCATCAATAAGGCACAGCGCAGAAATCTTGAGGCACTACGGAAGCGAAAGGAAATTCGAGGAGTCTTAAAACCTAACTCAGGCCCACATGAAATGGGGCTCTCGGCGGCGAACGATTTTCCTGTCATTCGAATTCCACTCCGGTTAATTGCTTACCGACAGCGAAAATCAGAATGATCCTCTACTGCGCTACACGCCAAGGTGATGCTGTCGTCCAGTCTTTCAACTCGGATAAAGCCCACTCGTTGGACTTGTCTGTATGGCAAGATGTGCAGGGATTGGGAATACCGAATTGTTGCGTAAGCCTTGGCGAGATGAAGCGGAACGTGTGGCTACTGACGAAATTATTGCCAAGAGTCTGGGCAATCTTTGGCATGTGGCATGAGGTGCACTGACTGCCTGCGCTGTCTTCGCCGTGGTGGGTGTGCTCGCTCACTGTGCCAGGGAGCCCAGCTGGATTGTCCTTTGTGTGGCAGCCCAAGCAAAGCTGGTTACCCTTTGCGATCAGATTGGATGGGTTCTCGTTACTATGAACCTGATGGCAGTCGAAACATCGTAATCCACGGTGGTACATGACACTCTGGACAAAGTCGTTTCCCTGCATTCGGTTCTTGTGTGCAGAGCCGTCCTGCCAGGAATAGAAGTCCTGAGTGCCAAGCTTCGATTCTTCAAGGTTCCAGAAGTCGGCGAGCCTTTGTCCGGGAAGGAAACCGACAGGCCAATCGACATACTTGCCCTGAGTCGGAACCTCCAGCGGTCTGCCCTGAGTGTGGCACTGCATGCAGATGTCAGTCCCACGTACATAATCCAGTTTCGCTGGATTCACGATATTCGTTGCGGTGGGATGCGCGACGTGTTCGCTGCCGGGGCCGTGGCACTTTTCGCAGCCGACATTCCACTCGGTCACCTGCTTCGTTTCTAGGTTGTAATTTACGGAATGACAGCCGTCGCAGGTTGGCCCCGTAGGACGTCCCGCATTGTTCTTTGGATAAAACGGTACCCACCAATCGGCTCCATCGGGCACGTGATACGGCAGCCATTTTCTGTTCTTGATATCCCACTGTGCAGGCAAGGGGTAGTAGTCGTCTCCGCGCTTTTCAAAATAGCGCTGTTTCCACCGACTGCCATATACGAAAGCGACTTGGCTGAGGTCAAAAGGACGATTTGGATCAGGATGCTCAAAGTCACCCAGCACTGCCTCGGGATGAATCTTAGGATCGCGGACGACATTGGCCATGCGTGTCTGCTTCCAGCCGTCGTAGGTTTTCGCATGGCAATTACGACAGCTTTCGGAGCCTACAAAGTGCGGCTGCTTGGCCCCGATGGCTTGCGCGTCAGCCACTCCCACAAGAACGCCAAAGACAATCGGCACGGCAGTTCTGAATAGACATTTCATCTGGTCATCCTGAGCGAAAATTGTTGACAGTCAGAGGAATGATGCCGGCGGTTCCCCCTGTAGCTCCAAAATAGCAATAACCAACGGCCAAGAGTTTCATCTAATGAATCTCTTAAGGAATGCTTCAGGGAAAACAACTTTACTGAGACTTGCAGCGCAGTTGGCCGGAAGCCTTCTGGGGTGTCAGATCTTACTGAGAATTACTTTGTATTTCCGAGGTTCATGAAGTCTCGACTCTACTTGATCGTTTTGCTACCGGGCATTCTGACTCCGACGGTGTCTGCGCAAAACTCGGCCCCTACACGCCCGATCAGGGGAACCGTGCAAGATACAAGCGGGGCTGTCATTCCCGGTGCTCAAGTAGCTGTTACCAACCAAGATGGAAAGGCAATCACTCAGGGACTGACCGACAATGCTGGCAACTTCTCTTTTAACGGCTTGCCAACAGGCTCCTACACCGTTGATGTGACAAAAGACGGATTTCGGGAAATAAAGCAGCAGACAAAGACCAGCTCGGAGGTTCACCCACAAATCCGGATTGTGCTGCCAGTGGCCACTGTAACTCAGGAACTGATCGTCGGCCCATCCGACAATGCTGCGCAGGTAAGCACCGAAATCCCACAAAACCAGACTTCCAATGCAATTGACCGTGACGCTCTCGACCGTCTACCAGTCTTCGATCAGGACTACATCACCACCATGTCGCGATTTCTTGACCCAGACGCGACCGGCACGAACGGGGTGACGCTGGTGGTGAATGGCGTGGAAGCGAATGGTCCTGGTGTCACGGCGTCTGCGATCCAGAGCGTCAGGATTAATCAAAACCCATATACAGCTCTCTATTCGCGGCCCGGACGCGCCCGGATCGAAATCACCACGAAGGGCGGCACTCCGCAATTTCACGGCTCCGGCAATTTCCTTTACCGGGACTCCGTGTTCGATGCCAGCAATGCCTTCGCGACCACGAAGCCATCGGAACAGCGCACATACTATGAAGGCTCTCTGACCGGCCCTCTCAGCCATAGCAAGAAGACAACGTTTCTACTCGCCCTTGACAAAGACAACGACAATCAGCAGGCGATTGTGGTCGCAGCGGGTCCGAATGGTGAGATCAACGCCAATGTTCCCAATCCGACGAATCACTACTTCATTTCAGGCCGCGTATTTCACGACTACAAACAAGGAAATCAGTTTTGGATTGGATA
>NZ_DASQIX010000118.1:0-63029 GCF_035631355.1 Alloacidobacterium sp. | reverse complement strand
GCCGTTGCCCGGGTTCGAAGAAATCAAGCCCATGGTGTTCGCGGGACTCTATACGGTCGATGCCCACGAGCATACACAGCTTCGCGAAGCGCTTGAAAAGCTTCGGCTCAACGACTCATCGTTCTTCTTCGAACCGGAAAGCTCGGTGGCGCTCGGGTTCGGCTTTCGATGCGGATTCCTCGGCTTGTTGCACATGGAAATCATTCAGGAGCGGCTGGAGCGCGAATTTGATCTTGACCTGATTACGACCGCGCCAGGCGTGCGCTACAAGATCACGATGACTGACGGCTCTGTGCTTGAGGTTGATAATCCATCGCGCTGGCCCGATCCGGGTGAGATTGAAAAGATTGAAGAGCCGATTATCACGGCGACAATTCTTACCAACGAAGAATATGTAGGCGGAATCCTGAAGCTAGTCGAAGAGAAGCGCGGGCGGCAGAAGAATTTCGAGTATGTCACAGCAACGCGCGTGATGCTGACATATGAATTGCCGCTGAATGAGATCGTGCTGGATTTCTACGACCGGCTGAAGTCGGTTTCGCGTGGATACGCTTCGCTGGACTACCATCTTTCCGGCACATGGGATTCGCCGATGGTAAAGATGGACATCCTCGTTTCGGGCGAACCGGTGGATGCGCTGTCGATCATTGTGCACCGCGAATTTGCCTACGAGCGTGGGCGGGCGCTGGTTTCAAAGATGCGCGAGCTGATTCCACGACAGCAGTTTGAGGTGGCCATTCAGGCGGCGATTGGGTCAAAGGTCGTGGCGCGCGAGACCGTTTCGGCGCTGCGCAAGAATGTGCTGGCCAAGTGCTATGGCGGCGATATATCACGCAAAAGGAAGCTGCTGGAGAAGCAAAAAGAGGGCAAGAAACGCATGAAACGCATCGGGAAAGTCGATATTCCACAGGAGGCGTTTCTGGCCGTGCTGAAGGTTGGCGAAGACAGTGGACGTTGACACAAATTTTTGGTCAGGCGCGGCTTGTATAGTCATCCGGCTTTAACCTGACCTGTGGAAAGTGCAAATGCAATGGCCGTGAATAGGCTATTTGTTTTTGTTCACGGGCAAGAGTACTTTCGTAATGTTTCCTTATTGAAAATAAAGAAGTTGCAGGCGCAGTAGTTGCTGCCTGTCAGAATTCACGGGTTTTTTCAGAGAACGCGATCTGCCGCGGGGAATTTCTTCCACAATTTTTTCCACAGAGTTCCGGGCAGACGCGTGCAATTCTTTGTTTCCTGACCTGAAAAGCCAAAGAACCCCAAAAAATGGGGTTCCTTTGGCTTTGAATATAAGCTGTGTTACTGCTTTGGAGTGGTGCTCGCTGGACGCGGGGTGGTCGTGTGCGGCGTCGGAGCCGAAGGTGTGCTGCTCGCAGCTGGGGTGGCGGGGGCAGGAACGCCGGACTTCTGGTTGTAGGCCTGGATGACGGCTGCGGAGATGTCAGTGCCTTTGTTAGCCCAGAGGACAGGGCTCTGCTGGGTACTGCCGTCAATGACAACCGAGTAGCCGTTCTGTTCAGCGTAGCTCTGGAGGACGGTAAAGACCTTTTCGGCCAACTGCGTGTAGGTCTGCTGCAGATCCTGCTGGAAGTCATTCTGCGTGTCTTCGCCGAGGCGCTGGAAGGCTTTTTCCTTCTCGTCGATCACTTTGAGGCGGTTCTGGCGCTCGACATCGCTGAGGTTCGTGCCGGCGGCCTGAAGCTGCTTCTTGAGGTTATCGATTTCATCGCTCATCCCCTTGAGCTGGGTCCGCTTGGGGTCGTACTTCTTCTGCAGATCGGCAAAGTTGCGCTGGCCTTCGTTGGTCTGCATGACGGCTGGCTGGAACATGATGACGGCGATCTTGGTTGCGCCCGTCGGGGCAACCGCGGCGGCGGCTGAGGGGGCATTGGGCGCCGGATCTGTAGTGCCGGCCTGGGCCAGGGCGCTGACGCAGAGCCCGGACGCAAGCATGCAAACGAGTGTTAACGAACGCTTCATGGAAATGTGAAACTCCTTCGGTTCTTGGGTGTTGTCGCCCGCATTTCTGTGCGGAAGCGAACTTTCGCTTCCTGGCTTTCCTATCTGAGGCGCTTCGTGGGTGCGGCTATCCGGCCGGAAAAGCCGGAGAGGCGAAGCAGAAACACGGACAGAGGACATTCTCAGGAACTCAAACGAAATTATAGGTGTGTAGACGGGCAAGGTCAAACCTTTGTGAGCATGAAACTTTTGTGTCCGCTCAATTCTTCTGGTCTGCCTACCGTCGGGAACGGATTGCCTTGTGAGGCTATATCCTCCCCTTATCTTTTCTGCAAATTCATCCAAACAAAGAGGGTTGGCTGCATTGACTTGCTCTGGTCCTGCTTTGCCAGGGCCGATTGCTTAGGGTCTTGGCGAGGAGTTCCTATTTCCGAATAGCAGGTCAGACGAAATCCCATACCTGACAGCGTGTCTTCTTCATATCGCAGGGCTCCAAATAATCGGACCAAACCAGCGTTTTATTTCTTGCTGTCGACCTTCCAGATCTTTACCCAGCCATCGTAGCTCGCCGAGGCCAGTCGCCTGCTATCCGGGCTCCAGGCCACATCAATCACTTTTGCACTGTGGCCGTGCAGAGTCGTGAGTCTGTGCCCGCTGCGGGTATCCCAGATCCTTACAACCTGATCATAACCTGCCGTCGCAATCCATTCTCCATCCGGGCTCCACGCGACAACAGTTGCAGAGTGATCGCTCAAAGCCAGTACTTCCTTTTCGCTATTCACATCCCAAATGTTCACCGTCACACTATCGTTTGCGATCGCCAAACGCTTCCCGTCTGGGCTCCAGGCTATGCACCAAAGAGTACTTGGGCCTGTCACGAGGGACCGGAGTTTCTGCCCGCTGGCAGCATCCCATATGATCGCCATGTTGAAATCACCTGCGGTTGCCAGCCACTTTCCATCCGGGCTCCAAGCTATGCTCTCGACATCAGCGCCGTGGCCCTGACTGGGCAGGTCAAGCAATTCCTGACCGCTCCCTGCGTCCCAGATTTTGGTTGTAGTATCGTCACTTCCCGTGGCCAGCCGATTGCCATCCGGACTCCAAGCTATGCTGGTCACTTCAGCTGTGTGGCCATGCAAATCTAATAACTGCTGTCCAGTCGCCGCATCCCAGATCTTTGCTTCACCATGTCCAGTCCTTGAAGCCAACCGCTTGCCATCAGGGCTCCAGGCAACACCAAAAAAAGCATGCCCTAAGCTACGCAGTTCTCGTCCATTGTCCCCATCCCATATTTTCAAATCAAGACCATCCGTCGCGAGCCGCTCATTGTCTACCCAAGCGATCCTGCTTATCTCAGGTTGATGTAATGTGAACAAGCTCGCATCCCTGAAAAAGAAGTAGAAATTGAGGCTTACGCCAAG
The DNA here is from genome assembly GCF_035631355.1 of Alloacidobacterium sp. NCBI lineage: Bacteria > Pseudomonadati > Acidobacteriota > Terriglobia > Terriglobales > Acidobacteriaceae > Alloacidobacterium > Alloacidobacterium sp. The sequence continues at coordinate 59,649 of NZ_DASQIX010000118.1, read as the reverse complement.
AACTACGAGTGCAATTGAAGCGGCGATCCAGATTCTGCGTCGATGGCCTTTTGCTGTATCCGTCGTAACAGCCTCGTTAGCTGGTTCTTTTTGTGTGCCGGCAACAAGAGCTACTCGGGTCGCTTGATTGCTATGCTCTTCAGTTGCTTTTTCAGGTGCCTTCGATTCGGCCTTTGCATGCGCTTCCGCTTCGAGTCGTGATCTCCCTGCCGCCACTTGTGCGTGGCGTTCCACTTGTGCTTTTTTCTCTACCTCTGTTGCCAATAGGGTTTTCTCTGTTTCGGCTTTGCGCTGAACTGCCTCGGCGGCCTCTCGTGCACGACGTTCGGCGTTATCGCGTGCTTCAGCTTCTGCTCCCATTCGTTCTTCTTCGGCCCTTCGCTGAGCTTCCTCTTCTGCCTCACGTATGCGTCGGTCCACCGCTGCTTTTTCGCGTTGCTCCGCTTCGACTCGTGCTGTCTCTGCTTCCACTTCGGCTTTGTGTTGAGCCACCCGTGCTGCTTCATGCGCTCTGCGTTCCGCTTCAGTTGCCTCTTGCGCCAGCTCTTCTCCAGCTTTCCGTTGGGCTTCGAGATAGGCGGGGTTAGGGAAGACGGGGACGCAGCCTACGTCTCCTTCGCGTTGGTCGGGTGAATGGATTTCCGGGCGGACACCGGTGTCGGGATAGTCTTCGCGTATTTGTAGTTTGACCAAGTCGCCGAGTTCGCAAAGTGAGAGACGCGGGCCTAAAGAAGCATGTCCCTGACGGAGGGCCTTCAGGAGGCCGTTCGAAAACATAGTGCGCGAGAGACCGGAAGGAGCGAGCGATGGGTCCTGCGCGCTGGCTGAACAAAGAAGTGTTGTTCCTCTTTGGGGAAGGTCGTCGAGCAGCTTTACGCGGCTGGCTGTGAGTGGGCCGGACTGGAACTCCTTGTAGGCTGCGGCAGAGAAACAGCAATCGAGGATCAGGAATTTTCGCAGGAACCGGGCCTGCGCTTTGATAACAGAGGCGAGATCGCCGGCGCGGATGCTGGTCAGGCCTTCGCTGTCTTCGTTGGTTGCGCGAATGGCAAAGGAATAGGTGTGGTCGGAGCCCCAGAAGAGTCCGTGACCGACGTAGTAGAGGATCAGGTCCTGCGGCTCGGCTCCCTCACTCTTGAGACGCATCGAGCGGCTCTCGAGAAAATCCCGGATGTCCTGCAATTGATCGCTGGGCGAGCGGCTGTCGTCAAAGAGCCAGTTGATGTTCTCGCGGGGAATGCCGAGACCTTCAGTGGCGATGAGATATTCGTGGAAGTCCTGGGCGGAGTTGTAAAAGGAGCGTCCCTGAGCCAGTTTGGGCGCACGGCGGTAAGAACTGGCGCCGAAGAGAACAGCCAGTGTCTGGCGGGGGTTTGGCTCACTTGCAGCCATTGCTACGGCTTCCTTGAAAGCGCCTCTGCGATGCGCGGAACGTCCTTACTGTCAAGATGCGAGGCAACAAGCACTACTTCGCCCTCGCGCCTGATCTCAATATGCGCCCCGCTGTTCCGGGCCAGCCAGGCGGCAATTCCCTTGGCAAGAGCGGTTGCTGCCGCAGTTCCAGCCATGACCGCCAGAGTTGCACCGAAATCCTGCGTATCGGCACGCTCGCGTTGACGGTCTACAACGATGGTGGGATCTAAGTCCCGAAGCGTTTCGGCAAGGGTGCCAGCAAACTGATTGCCTTCCGCCGTCGAGGCATCACCAAAGCTGACGATGAACGAGCCGACCGACATGCCGTCTTTTTGCATATCTTGCGACACAATACCTCCTTGTAAAACTTGGGTGAGGCTGCGAGCATTCACAGCATAATCCGCAATAAGGCCCAATGAAACCTGAATCTATCTCGGTGCATAGTTTCATGAGGTGCCCCTTAAAACCATGCCATCGCCTATTTTTGGTTATGCCTTAGCAGTTGAATCATTTGCGGAGATTCTCATTTTCTCCTTGACAGCTTAGGAGTGGCAGGATACTCTCCTAATCATTTTAGGAGGGCATGTGACTGACCAGGCTCAATTGCTTCCGGGAACGCTCGATCTTCTCATCCTGCGGGCGGTTTCGCTCGGGCCACTACACGGGTACGGCGTTCTTCTGCGGATTGGGCAGATCTCCGGAAATGCGCTGCTGATCGAACAAGGAGCGCTCTATCCCGGTCTGTTTCGCCTCGTCCGCCAGGGATTACTCAAAGCAAGCTGGGGCACATCGGAGAACAATCGCCGCGCCAAGTTCTATGAGCTGACGGCTGCGGGCCGCAATCGTTTGCGCGAGGAGACAGACAACTGGAATCGACTTGCAACGGCCATTGGATGCGCACTCGCTGCGCAACCGGAGGAAACATGAGATTCTTTGCATGGCTTCGTTCCGTTGCAGCCAAGTTCTTTCGTCATTCTCAAACCGCCAATGATATGGACGAGGAGCTTCGTTTGCACATCCAGCTCAGGGCCGATGATCTGGAACGCGAGGGCCTGGGTCGTGTTGAAGCAGAACGGCGGGCGCGCATTGAGTTCGGCGGATACGAACGTTACAAGGAGGAATCGCACGAAGCGCTGGGCGGGAACTTTGTCGAGACTCTTGTTCAGGATGTGCGCTTCAGCCTTCGGCTATTGCACAAATCTCCGGGATTCGCAATTACCGCCGTCTTGACTCTGGCATTAGCAATTGGAGCGAATGCTGTGGTCTTCGGGGTGCTCGACGCGCTGGTGCTGCGTCCGCTCAATGTCCCGGATGCGCAAAACCTGTACGCAATCCAGCCCACAATTCAGCACAACGATTGGTCGTCTCATTCATATCCTGACTATCTCGACCTGCGCGACCGCAACCGGAGTTTCGATGGGATTGTGGCTTATGAGATGGCGCCCGCGGGACTGTATGCCGGAGATAGAGCTTCGCCAATCTGGCTCTACGAGACAAGCGGGAATTACTTTGACGAACTGAAGATTCAGCCCTATCTTGGCCGCTTTTTTCATAGTGCCGACGAGCATGGCCCAAACAGCGCTCCCTATATCGTTCTTAGTTATGACTATTGGCGGAGTCATTTCCTGGGCGACCCCAGCGTTGTAGGCCGTGCCCTTGAACTGAACAAGTTTCCCTATACCGTTCTTGGCGTGGCGCCTCCGCAGTTCCGAGGCACAGAGCTGTTCTTTGCGCCAGACCTTTGGGCACCGCTGGTCAATAAAGAACAGATCGAGGGCTACAGCGGACTGACTTCGCGCGGAGAGCGCGGTCTGTGGCTGGCGGGCCATCTGACGCCGGGTGTGACTCCGGCCGAGGCCGCTGCTGATCTCAACTTAGTCGCCTCATACCTGGCGAAGACCTATCCGAAAGACGATGACGGCATTCGCTTCTCACTGGCGCGTCCCGGGCTGATCGGCAACATGCTGGGTGGGCCGGTGCGCGCTTTTGCAGGAGGACTGATGGCGCTGGCCGGCCTGATTATGCTGGCCGCTTGCGCCAACCTGGGGAGTCTCTTCGCTGCGCGCACCGCGGACCGTTCCCGGGAGGTTGCGCTGCGCCTGGCGCTCGGTTCCACCCGCAAAAGGATCCTGCGGCAGTTGCTGACAGAAGCGGCTCTGGTGTCACTGATCGGGGGCGTGCTCGGAATGCTGGCAGCCGTCTTGCTACTGCATTGGCTGAGCGCATGGCAACCTGTCCCGGATATGCCTATCAATGTGCCGGTCAATCCTAATGCGAGCACTTATATCGCCGCCTTGGTGATGGCTGTGGCGAGTGGTTTTCTCTTCGGGATTGTGCCTGCGCGACAGATCATGAAGGCTGACCCGTATCTGGTGATCAAGTCCGGACCTGTGGGAGCGGCAGGTACGCGGCGTTTCACGTTGCGCGATGTACTTTTGACCGGACAGATCGCCGTGTGCGCGATGCTTGTCACTGCATCGTTGGTGGCTGTGCGTGGGATGGTGCGGTCGCTGCACAGCAATTTCGGTTTTGATCCTCAGAACACCATGCAGGTGAACACAGACCTCGACATGGCCAGGTATAGCGGCGATCAAGTTCAGGCCATGCAGAGGCGCATTCAGGATGCGGTCGCGGCCATTCCCGGAGTCACTGCCGCGGGCTATGCCGACGGCATTCCGCTGAACCTGGGCTGGCGCGACTCGACTGTGTTTGCCGACAGCACGACGGACTACAGGCCGTCCAATGGCGCCGCGGATTCGATGGAGTACCGCATCTCGCCGGGATACTTCAAGGCCGCTGCGACAACACTGATTGCGGGAAGGGCATTTACATGGCATGACGATAAGAATGCTCCGCGCGTCGCTGTTGTGAACGAGGAGTTTGCGCGTAAGGTTTTCGGCTCTGTCGATAAAGCCATCGGCGGCTACTTCAAGATCTGGGGTGGCACGCGCGTGCAGGTTGTTGGTGTGGCCGAAGACGGAAAATACAAGACCCTGGCCGAAGATCCGCAACCGGCCATGTTCGTTTCCATTCTGCAATTCCCATCCAGCAGCACGTGGTTGCTGGTGCGGTCACGTCGCGACCCGCAGCAACTGGCAACGGAACTGGAACGCGTGCTGCGAGGCCTCGATGCCGGACTCCCATTCACGATCAATACATGGCATAAGAAACTGGACACCGCGTTATTTGTTCCACGCGCGGCAACGATGGCGCTGGGCATTCTTGGTGTAATGGGCGCAATGCTGGCCGTGACCGGCATCTTCGGAATGGCTGCATATTCAGTAAGTAAGCGAATGCGAGAAATGGGTATTCGCATTGCCCTCGGCGCACAACGGAGGGAAGTGCTGCAGGCCGCTTTGGGGCGGGCCGTCAGGCTGCTGGCATTTGGCTCGGCGGCAGGATTGCTGCTTGGCCTGCTCGCAAGCCGGGTACTGGCGTTCATTGTGTATCAGGCAACTCCACGCGATCCGCTGGTACTGGCTGGAGTCGTTCTGGCTATGTCGCTGCTGGGGCTGCTGGCCACCTGGATTCCAGCACAACGCGCTTTGTCAGTGGATCCTTTGATTCTGCTTCGGGACGAATGAAGTTCTCGTCCTCCGGGAGGAAGTATGAAGATATTGGCTTACTTTCGTTCCGTAATCGCTAAATTTATTCATCGTTCTCAGACCGCGAATGAGATGGATGAGGAGCTTCGCTCGCACATCCAACTCCGTGCTGATGATCTGGAACGTTCCGGCATTCCACGAGCTGAAGCGGAACGGCGCGCGAGTATCGAGTTCGGCGGCTACGAACGCTACAAGGAAGAGTCGCACGAAGCGCTGGGTGGGAACTTTGTCGAGACTCTTATTCAAGACGTGCGCTTCAGTCTTCGGCTTTTGCGCAAATCTCCGGGCTTCACAGTTACGGCCGTCTTGACCCTGGCGTTGGCAATCGGCGCAAACGCGGTGGTTTTCAGCGTTATGAACGGGCTTATCCTGCGACCGCTGAATGTACCGGATGCACAGAGCCTTTACACAATTGAGCGCGCGAGCAATAAGGACATGAGTGAGTCGTACCCCGAATATCTCGACTTGCGCGATCGCAATCGTAGTTTTGATGGCCTGGCTGCTTTTCGAGTCTCTCAGGTAGCGCTGGACACTGGTAACAATCCATCTCTTGTCTGGGGCCTGGAAACCAGCGGCAATTATTTTGACGCCTTACGGATTCAGCCGTATTTTGGCCGCTTCTTCCATGCTTCCGATGAGCATGGCGCGGATAGCGCTCCTTATATCGTGCTCAGCTACGAATATTGGCACAGTCACTTTCACGATGATCGCGGAGTAGTGGGCCGCGCCGTTCAGATCAACAAACACCCTTTTACTATTCTCGGCGTGGCTCCTCCCGAATTTCGCGGAACGATCGTGTTCGCCTCTCCCAATTTCTTTGTGCCAATGGTGAACCATGAGCAGGTTAGTGGGGCAAATGATCTAAGCGACCGCGGAAGCCGTTGGGTGTTTATGACCGTCGGACACCTGAAGCCGGGAGTAACCGTGTCGCAGGGCGCAGCTGATCTGAACTCGATTGGCTCATATCTGGAAAAGACCTATCCCAACGAGGAACGCCAGATGAGCTTTCTCCTGGCGCGTCCGGGTCTTTTTGGCGATGAGTTCGGCGAGCCGGTACGAGCATTCATGGCCGGATTGATGCTTTTGGCGGTGCTGATTCTGCTGGCCGCGTGCGCAAACCTGGGCAGCCTGTTTGCCGCGCGCGCCGCCGACCGTGGGCGTGAGGTTGCTCTGCGACTCGCGCTCGGATCAAGCCGCAAACGCGTTCTGCGGAGTCTGCTTACCGAAGCTCTGCTGATTTCGCTTGCCGGAGGCATCGTCGGAATGTCGGCCAGCATTTTACTGCTGCACCGGCTGAGCGAATGGCAGCCTTTTGGGAATTTTCCCATTTACACGCCTGTGCAACCGGACGCCACCGTTTATGGGCTGGCTTTTCTGCTGAGCATACTCAGCGGACTTCTCTTTGGAGTGGTCCCGGTGAAGCAGGTGCTCCACACGAATCCGTATGAGGTCGTCAAATTGGGATCGGCCAGGGCTGCCGCACCGCGCATGACGGCCCGGGATGGATTGCTCGGTGTGCAGATTGCAATCTGCGCGGTACTGGTCACGTCTTCGCTCGTTGCGGTGCGTGGGATGATGCGGGCCCTGAACAGCAATTACGGTTTTAAACCACGAAATGCCCTGCTGGTGGGCGCCGATCTCCACATGGCCGGCTACGACGGTGACCGAGTGGCTCCAATGCAAAAGCGCATGATGGATGCCATCGCGGTGATTCCCGGCGTAGAGGCGGTGGGATTGACGGATGCGCTACTGCTGAATGACTTCAGCAACTCGGATATATTTACCGACAGAACAACAGACCTAAGATCAGTAAATGCTGCTGCCAGCGTCTACATGTACCACATATCTCCCGATTACCTTCGCGCCGAGGGCACTACTTTGCTGTCCGGCAGGTCGTTCACATGGCATGACGACAAAAATTCGCCACGCGTTGCCATTGTGAACCGGGAGTTTGCGCGCAGAATTTTTGGCTCAGTAGAAAGTGCCGTGGGCGGCCACTTTAAGATGCCGGATGGATCGCGCATAGAAGTGGTGGGAGTTGCACAAGATGGAAAGTACGGGGGCATTACCGAAGATCCACAGGCGGCGATGTTTCTCCCAATCCTGCAATACCCTTCGAACTCTGCATGGCTGGTGGTTCGCTCGCATCGTGACACGCAGCAATTGGGCGAAGCCATAAGGAGCGCGTTGCGGCGACTGGATCCAGGGCTGCCGGTTCAGATTGAGGCCCGTTACGATGAGATTGGCATATCTCTGTTTCCCTCCCAGATGGCGACAAAGGCTCTGGGTGTAATGGGCTTGTTGGGCGCAATGCTGGCAGTCACCGGCATCTTTGGCATGGCTGCCTATTCGGTCAGCAAACGCCTGCGGGAACTCGGAATCCGTATCGCTCTCGGGGCACAGCGTAAAGAAGTGCTGCAAGCTGCCCTGGGACGCGCGATCAAACTATTGGCAATTGGTTCGGCGGCAGGACTGCTTCTCGGACTTCTGGCGACCAGGGTGCTGGCCTTTATCGTGTATCAGGCCACTCCGCGCGATCCGCTTGTGCTGGTCGGAGTCGTCCTGGCGATGGCTTTGCTGGGGCTTGTGGCTACCTGGATTCCGGCGCAGCGCGCTCTGTCGATTGATCCGGCAACGCTGCTGCGCGAGGAGTGAGGTCATCGTTGCTTAACCGGAGGAATCGCGATGAAACTGCTGGCTTATTTTCGTTCTGTAACTGCTAAGTTCTTTCGCCGGTCTCAGACCGTGAATGAGATGGATGAGGAGCTTCGCTCGCACATTCAGCTCAGGGCTGATGATCTCGAGCGGTCCGGCCTTCCACGAGCTGAAGCAGAACGACGCGCGCGTGTTGAGTTCGGCGGCTACGAACGCTACAAGGAGGAATCGCACGAAGCGCTGGGCGGGAATTTCGTCGAGACTCTTGTTCAGGATGGGCGGTTCAGTCTTCGGCTGCTGCGTAAGTCTCCGGGATTCACCCTCGTCGCGATTTTAACGCTGGCTTTGGCTATCGGCGCGAATGCAGTGGTGTTTGCTGTGTTGAATGCGCTGATCCTGCGCCCGGTGAATGTGCCGCAGGCGCAGAGCCTTTATGCAATCGAGCGCGGGAGCGACAAGGCCATCAACCACTCGTATCCCGATTACCTCGACCTGCGCGACCGCAATCGCAGCTTTGACGGCCTGGCAGCATATAACGTCACTTCCGTAGGGCTGAATACAGGCAACAACCCATCGAGCGCCTGGATTTTTGAAGTGACTGGGAACTACTTCGACGTGCTCAGGATTCAGCCGTATCTTGGCCGGTTCTTTCATGCTTCCGATGAGCATGGCCCAAACAGCGCTCCCTATATCGTGCTTACCTATGCGTATTGGCACAGCCAGTTTCAGGATGATCGCGGAGTGGTTGGCCGCGTTGTTCAACTCAACAAGCATCCTTTCACCATCCTCGGTGTAGCGCCGCCAGGGTTCAGCGGGACTTTGCTGTTCCTCTCGCCTGACTTCTGGGTGCCGATTGTGGACCAGGAACAGGTAGAGGGATCGAATGCTCTGAACGAGCGCGGAAACCGAAGCATCCTGATGGTGCTGGGGCATTTGAAAGCGGGAGTCACGCCAGCGCAGGCTGTTTCTGATCTGAACTCAATTGGCTCATATCTCGAAAAGAACTACCCCAAAGATGATGGCAAGATGAGCTTTTCACTGACGCGCCCATATCTTGCAGGCGACTGGCTAGCGGATCCAGTTCGGGATTTCATGGCAGGATTGATGCTGCTGGCAGGATTGATTCTTCTGGCCGCATGCGCCAATCTGGGAAGCCTGTTTGCTGCGCGCGCCGCTGACCGTGGACGGGAAATTGCTCTGCGGCTCGCGCTGGGATCAAGCCGCAGGCGTATTCTGCGGCAGGTGTTCACAGAAGCCGCGCTGATTTCTTTAGGTGGGGGCGCTATCGGGTTGTTGGGTGCCATCATGATGTTGCGCGGGCTGAGCGTGTGGCGGCCTCTTCCCAGCGTTGCGTCTCTCCATGTACCCGTGGCCCCGGATGCAAAGGTTTATCTAGTTGCATTGTTGTTAGCCCTGGCGAGCGGGTTCCTCTTTGGCGTTGTGCCGGTAAGGCAGATACTCCGAACGAATCCCTACGAAGTGGTTAAGGCCGGCGCGGTCAGCAAGTCCGGGCAGCGGACGACTTTCCGGGACCTGCTGCTTGTGCTGCAAATTGCGATATGTGCCGTACTGGTCACGTCTTCGATGGTTGCCTTGCGTGGGCTGGCGCGCTCTCTGCACAGCAATCTCGGCTTTGAGCCGCGGAATGCAATACTCGTGGGCACGAATCTGACGATGGCTGGTTACAGCGGCGACGGCCTAGCCACCATGCAAAGGCGCATGATCGATGCGTTGGAAACGATTCCCGGTGTAAAGGCTGTTGGGCTGGTTGACAGGCCGCCTTTGTACTACGGCGCGAACAGCGCTAATGTCTTTGCCGATAAAACGACGGACCTGAGACCGATGAATGCTGCGGCTGAGGCGATGATCTACAACATTTCTCCTGGATATTTCGATGCGGCGCGGACAGCGTTGCTGGCGGGCAGAAGTTTCAGCTGGCATGACGACAAAGATGTACCGCTCGTAGCCATTGTGAACCAGCAGTTTGCCAGGAAAATCTTTGGCTCAGTAACCGGCGCAGTTGGCGGATATTACAAGAGACAGGATGGATCGCGGATACAGGTCGTTGGGGTGGTCGAAAACGGAAAGTATGCAAGCCTTACCGAAGATCCGCAACCAGCCGTATTTCTGCCCAGCCTCCAATATGCGCTACTGAACAAAAATGCAATGGTGGAGAGTGCAATCGTGGTGCGCTCGACGCGCGAGCCCCAGCAAATGGCGGCAGCCATCAGGAGCAAACTGCGCGAACTGGATGCCGGGCTGCCCGCCGACATCCAAACATGGACCCAGGAACTGGACGGCGCTCTCTTCGCTTCCCGCATGGCGACGATTTCTCTGGGAGTGCTGGGTCTGATGGGGGCAATGCTGGCGATTACCGGCATCTTTGGAATGGCCGCTTACTCGGTCAGCAAGCGGCTACGGGAGCTGGGAATTCGCGTTGCCCTCGGGGCACAGCGTACACAGGTACTACAGGCGGCGTTGGGACGCGCATTCAAGTTGCTGGCTCTTGGCTCCGTAGCAGGGCTGCTGCTTGGTCTTCTGGCAACCAAGGTGCTGGCCTACATCGTCTACCAGGCGACACCACGCGACCCACTGGTGCTGGCCGCGGTTGTTTTGGCCATGGCGTTGCTCGGGCTGGTGGCTACCTGGATTCCAGCGCAACGTGCGCTGTCGGTGAATCCTTTAATCCTGTTGCGAGAAGAATGAATCGGCTTTGCCGTTGCAATATGCTTTAACGATTGTGATTGCATCCCAGCCGTACAGCAAAAGGGCCATCCTCGTTTGAGAGGATGGCCCCCACCACCTGCATTCCTAGCTAGAAGGTCGTGCTGACCGTCAGGCGGAAGGTTTTGTTGGGCTCGCGAAGCTCGTAAATCGAGCCGTAGAGCTGGGTGGCTTGCGCGTAGCTGTAGTCGCCTGCGCCTCCGGCGGGAAACATGCTGCGCGTGATCAGGTTCTGGCCGGTGATGTTGTCATACAACCGCAGCGGGTTGTAGGCGTAGTAGATGCGGAACGGCGCATTGATGATCGGCATCATGACCGAAATCTGCGCGCCTAGCGACATGCGCGGAACATAGTTGGTTCCCGGGATGGGCCGAATGTAGCGATCGAACTGAATCTGCTGGCCGCCAACGCAGGCGCCATTGACGTAATTCGGGCAGCCATAGAGCGGGGCATTCAGCGAGTCATAGCCTTGCGGACTCTGCTTCAACTGGCCGATATTCGTGGCCATGTTCATGCCGAAGTCGTCAAAGAACTCGAGCGCCGCCGTGCGGCCCACGAGCGGAATACGGTACTCGATGTTGCCGGTAATCTGCGTGTCGCCGCCTATGGGACCAATGCCATAGACAGGAATGGGAACCTGCACGCACTGGTTGGTCTGCGGATTGGTCGGATCGCGGGGGACGCAGGTGCCATCCGGATTGGTGAGATTGAAGAGGACGCGCGTGGGCACGAAGCCATAGGGCGTTGCCGTGCGGATATCAAAGCCGCGTAGATCGGCCTCGCCGCCGGCATAGAAGCGGTTGAACGGAGGGGCGACATCGCCGCTGATGCCTTGGATGTAGTTTGCCTGAACGCGGTAGCCGAGGACGTTGCGTCCATCATTGTTAAAGTGGAACCACTTGACGGGACGGAATTGCTTGTATTCGACGACCGGCTGGAAGTAGCGGACGTTGCCCCAGAGTCCGGCAAGCTGCAGCGCAGCCTGGAACGAGGAGCCGGTGCGCGGCATGTAGCTGGAGTCGAGCTTGTTCCAGGCATAGCTGAGGGAGATCATGCTGTTGACGATGCCCTCGAGCGAGTTTCCGTTCTGGATGCCGCTGCGGAAGGCCAGCGTCTGAAAGAGGTTCTGCGACGCAGCGCTGAAGGTCGTGACCGACGAGCGGTTGAGTGAGTAAGTGACGCCGACATTCTTAAACGTGTGCCGGATGGGAAACCTTCCGGAGACGGTGAAGCCGGTGACGGACTGGTTGTAGTTCTGGGTCAGTGAGTTCACAGCGGCGGTGGTGTTTACATCCGCGCCGGAGAGGTTGTAAGCCTTGGCTGAGTTGTAGTCGTATTTGCTGGAATAGACCGAGACGCCGAGTCCGATGGGCTTGTTGCGCAGGTACGGCTCATTGAAGCTGAATTGCAAGTTGCGCGAGAGATTGCCGGCGCTGGCCTGGACGCTAAGCGTTTCGCCAAGGCCGAGGAAGTTGTTGGTCTGGTAGTTGAGGCCGAGGAACGTGCCTGACAGGCCGCTGACGCCACCGTTGAGGCCGATAGCGTTCTTGCCCTTTTCCGTAACTTTGAGCAGAAGATCGACGGTGCCCGCTTCGGGATTCTGGTGCGTCTCCGAGTCCTGATCAACCTTCAGCGGGTTGAAGTAGTCGAGCTGGTTGAGACGCAGGAGGCTCAATTCCCAGAGGTGGCTGTTGTAAACCTGGCCTTCTTCAAGCAGCAGTTCGCGGCGGATGACGAAGTCACGGGTGACGGTGTTGCCCTGGAACTCAATGCGCGAGACATAGAAGGGTTTGCCCTCTTCGAGGTCGATGACGAAGGAGACGGTCTTCTTGTCATCGTCAATTTTGGGCTCCGGCGAGGCCGAGAAATTAATGTAGCCGAGCGTGCCGTAGGCTTTTTGCAGGTTTTGCAGACCCTTGCTGAACTGGGTGATGTTGAACCAGTCGCCGTCCTTCACCGGGAACTGCGCGCGCAGCGCCTTCACGTTCAGGTTGGGAATCTTGCTGCCCTGGAAGGTGATGGTGCCCAGGCGGTAGCGGGCGCCCTCGTCGACGGGAATACGGATGTCAATGCGCTTCCCCTTGCGCGGACGGAAGGTGAAGAATGAGAGGCCACTCTCGTTGCGGAGGTGTGTCAACGGCTCACCGGTGGAGGCGCGGAAATAGCCGCGGTCCTGGTAAGCGCGGCGCACGCGCTCGGCGTCTTCTTCCAGCTTGCTGGCGTCGTAGGTCTTGGCAAACAGGTTCTCAAAGATGATGGAGTGCGGAATGCCGATGGGCCGCAGGTTGCGCATGGCTTCACGCAGCTCGCGCGAGCTGACGTGCTGGTTGCCGGTAAAGCTGATGTTGCCTACCTTGACCTTGGGGCCTTCCTTGACGATGAAGTTTACCTGCACGGAGGCGGGCGGAATGGTCTTGACGTCGGCTTTAACGGTGGCAAACTGGCGGCCGTGCTCGGCGAGCAGCTCCTTGATCGCCGTCTCGACGCGAGCGATGCGCGTGGGATCGTACTGGCTTTCGACGGAGAAGCCGACTTTTTCCTTCTTAAGGCGGTCGAGGACGTCGGACTGCGTGACCGAGTTCAGGCCCTTGTAGTTGATTTCCCGGATGGTGGGTTTTTCGCGGACATATACGTCGAGAATGATGCCGCCCTTAGGATTGTCCTCGCGCTCGATGCGGACGTCTTCAAAGTAGCCGGTATTCCACAGGGAGTTGAAGTCGCGCTCGACCGTGGTGGGGTCGAACTGCTCATTCTCGTGGCTGAACATGCGGGCAAGAATTGTCTCTTTAGGAATGCGGCGGTTGCCGATGACGCGAATCTGGGTAATGGTCTGCTGCGTCTGTGCCCATGCCGAAAAGACAGTGAAGCAAAGAAGAACAAAGGCCAACGGCTTCAGCGCGAGGCGGAATTTGCGACGCGCGTTCTGGCTGGTTTTGAGTGGAGAGCTTGCGCTCTCTCGCATGACGGGAAAAATAGGCACACCCTCACTGCAAAAAATCAGGTCCAACTTGAGGAAAAGGTGATTATAAGTGACCGGAGGCGCTGTTCCCAACTCCGGAGGACGGTTGCGTGCGTTTCCGGTCATCGGGGCGGAGCCAATCCACCCGGGTCAGGTCCCTTAACTTTCCAGTTCTGCATGGACATCGAAGCCATCACCTTTCCAGACGATTCTGAGAAGGTTTGGTTTGCAACAGATTTGGCAATCCTCGACATAGAACTGCCTTTGGCCGGCTGATTCGTCAACCACAGTTTCATTCCACTCTCCACAGCCAGCGCATTGGAAATCCGCAGCGAAGGGCATCGATAGGTCCGCTCTTAGTCTATCGGAATGAAGGAGATTTCGCTGGCTGGAGGATGATGGGGCGGGTGGAAAATGGTCTTACCGCTCAACTCTTGTGAAACCGATGGAATTGTCAATGCGACGGGGCGTAATAGCCGGAACGGACGTTGATGCTGTCTACACGCTCAGGACCCCTTAACTCAATGAGGTGGAAGGAACCGTCGTGTTTCAAGTCTGCAGGTCTGTAGACGAGGAGGTATTGATTGCCGAGGTCTGCTTCAATGACGCGCAGATCGCTGGTTGTTCCAGCTTCAAAGCCGTCGTCGAAGAAAACCCGGCCACCGGTTTGAGAAGCCAGTGCAGCCAGGTTCGTTGGGCCAGAGGAAAAACTGAATTTCGGTTCCGTGCGAAAGACATAGATGGCAGTATTCATGCGCTGGCATACGTCAACGGCATCTTGAAGAGAAGTATGACTGGCGTTGTCTTCGCCATCAGAAAAGAGCAGGATAAAGTTCCTGCTGGCTGAGTATTTGGCATTGCCAAACTCATAGAAACACGCTCGATAGATGGCGTCGAAGAGTGCCGTTCCGCCGAGGGGGTTCTGGCTACCGACCGAACTCCTGCAGCAAGAGGAGCGAGATCGCCAGTCCAGGGTTGCGTGATTTTCGATATGTAGCCGAACCCCATAACGAAAGCCTGGTCAGTTTCTGGCGCAGCAGCCATTGAACAGATTCCGTTGATATTTCCCGGTCATGACGAAGATGTTTCTCCATGGACTCGCTCGAATCTAGGAGAATTCCGGCGCGGATGGGAGCATCTGCAGGGATTGAAAGGCAAGTATTTTTTGTGGCGGTTTGCCGTTGTTGAGAATTGTCAGTTCTTTGAGTCTCAGGTCATTGATGGGGAGGCCATGCGCGTCTGCTGCGTGAAGGGTGAGACTGACTTCATCAACCGAGACCCTAAGGTTGTATGAAGGCATACTTTGCGCGCCCGTGTTTGCTTGTGAACACGCACACGGCACTTGAGTGAAGAGCATGAGAATCAGCGTGATGCACAGAATCAAGGCTGATGCACTTCGATCCATGTGTATATTATTATAATATACACATGGATCGGGCGTGGATTACCGGCTTTGATTGGGACAAAGAAAACGCGCGTAAGAACGAAAAGCATGGCGTAGCGCAAGTGGAAGTCGAGCAGGCGTTCCACAACGCCCCGCTCATCGTCGCGTTAGATACAAAACACAGTCAGCAGGAGGACCGGCACCATGCGCTGGGCCGGACCGATACTGGCAGAAGATTGCATATCACGTTTACCTTGCGCGCGAACCAAACGCTGATTCGTCCTATTTCTGCCCGCGATATGAGCGTGAAGGAGAAAGCGATTTATGAAGAAGCACTCAAAAGCTATTCCTAAATTCCGAAATGAGGCAGAAGAGCGCGCGTTCTGGGAGTCTGCCGTGAACGACAGCGCGGAATATGTGGACTGGAGCAAAGCGCAGGTCGTGAGTTTTCCAAATCTTCGCCGCTCTACCGAAACTATCTCGCTGCGTTTGCCGGAAAGTCTGCTGAATACCATCCGCGCTGAAGCGAAGAGACTGGATGTTCCGTATCAATCACTGATGAAAGTCTGGTTAGCGGAAAAGGCGGCTGCTTCCCACAGATAGGTCAGGCTTTCCGCACCTCCACCAGCGTCGAATAAAACGTAGGTCCACCGCCGAAGTCGGTCAGGCGTTGTGAGGTGAGCAGGTTGCTGTTGTGTCCGCCGGGCGAGAGCTTGTTCCATGTGAGGCGGCTGGCGACCACGCCTTTCGGAACGCCGCCATTTACATGGGCGGTCAAGTGAAGGCTGCCGCGGTCATTGAAAACTTCTACCAGGTCACCTTCGGCAATACCGCGCGCGCTTGCGTCGTCGGCATGCATTTCAAGCAGATTCGCATGCGCCGACTCCATACGCTGATGTCCGGGCAGGTTGGCGAAGGTCGAATTCATGTAGTTGTCGGCCTTACGCGGCAGGAATTCGAGCGGGTAGGCGGACTGTTTGGTGTGGCGCGATTCCTCCGGAGGGATGAAGCCGGGCAGCGGGTCAATGCCCTGCGCCGCCAGCGCTTCGGAAAAGAATTCGATCTTTCCGCTTGGCGTCTGGAATGGGCCGGCGGCGAAGGGCAGGAACGGCCGACCGTCCTTCTCTTTGGCGAATTGCAGCCGCTGATGGCCACCCGCGGCGTTGAGTGTTTCTTCGGTCACGCCTGCCATCCACGGGCTTTGCTTGTCAGGCTGGCTGATGCGAAGCGCCTGCGCGATGAGGTCGTCGGAAGTATCGCGGAAACAGGCATCGGTGAAGCCCATGCGTTTCGCCAGCTGACCAAAAAGCCAGACATTGGAGCGGGCTTCGCCGACAGGATCGATGGCCTGATTTGATATCTGGACATAGTAGTGACCGTAAGCGCCCTGCACGTCTTTATGTTCGAGGAAAGTGGTGGCGGGGAGCAGGAAGTCGGCATAATCGGCAGTATCGGTGAAGAACTGCTCGTGAACGACGGTAAAGAGATCAGGCCGTGCCATGCCGCGCAGGACTTGTGTCTGGTCGGGCGCGATGGCGGCAGGGTTCGAGTTGTAGACGAAGAGCGCCTTCACTGGTGGGTCGCCGAGTTCGGTAAGAGCGTGGCCCAGTTGCGCCATGTTGACGATCCGGGCGTGGCGCTTGAGCGGGCTTGAAAGCATCAGATCTGGGCGCTCGATCACGGCCTTGTCCCAGGAGAAAGCTCCGCTGGTCGAAAGTTGCAGCCCGCCGCCCAGATGCTTCCAGGACCCGATCAGCGCAGGCAGCATGGCGACGGTGCGTGCGGCCTGTCCGCCGTTCTGGTTGCGCTGAATGCCGTAGTTCATGCGGATCACGGCAGGCATCGTGGTGGCGTATTCGCGGGAGAGGCGTTCTATATCGGCAGCCGGAATGCCGGTCCAGCGCGAGACACATTCGGGTGTGTATTCGGCAGCGCGTGCCTTGAGTTCGGCGAAGCCGTGCACGTTTTCGGTGATGTACTCGCGGTCCTCCAGGCCATCGCGCAGGATGACATGCATCATGCCGAGCGCAAGGGCAACATCCGTTCCGGGATTGATGGCGATGTGCCAGTCGGCGACCTTCGCCGTGCGCGTCTGGTAAGGGTCAATGACGATGAGCTTTGCGCCGTGACGGCGGGCCTCTTCGATAAAAGGCCAGAGATGGATGTTGGTGCCGTGGACGTTCGCACCCCAGGCGATGATATAGCGCGCGTGGCGGAAGTGTTCGGTATCCGTGCCGAGCTTGCGTCCATAAACGGAGACGAGCGCATCGCCGCCAGCTGTCGAGCAAATGGTGCGGTCGAGCTGCGAGGCTCCCAGCCGATGAAAGAAGCGGCGGTCCATTGAGCCGTAGCCAAGCACGCCGATGGTTCCTGCATAAGAGTAGGGCAGGATAGATTCCGGGCCGTGCTCGTCGCTTATTTTTTGCAGGCGCGTCGCGATGGCGTCGAGCGCCTCGTCCCAGGAAATGCGTTCGAAAGCTTCAGCCTCTTTACCTTGTGGGAGTGATCCTTTGGTAACTCCGGCGCGGCGGCGCATGGGGTAGAGTAAGCGGTCGGGCGAGTAGACGCGGTCGAGATACTTTGCCACTTTGCCGCAGAGAAATCCCTGCGTGACCGGATGGTTCGGGTCGCCCTGGACGCGCGTCGCCCGTCCGCTCTCGTCGACCGTGACGAGGACTCCGCAGGAGTCCGGGCAGTCATGCGAGCAGACGGTGTGGACTGTTTTCGCGGCAGCCATGTTTAGATTGTAGGCTGCTTTACCAGGGAGAATCTACCGCAAAGGACGCGAAGAATCGCAAAGGCGCGCAAAAGGAAGACTGGAATTTGGAATGGAATTTTTTGCGGTTGCGCTTCAGACTATCTGAGAGTGTGCCTGTGGAGATGACGATGAGGGGAATGACGCGATTTGTGCCTGGAATGTTGCTGATTGTGCTGTGGCTTGCTCCACCAAAACCGGTTTTTGCGCAGGATGCCGAGAGCGCGATCCGGCAGGTCCTCGCTGACCAGGTGTCTGCGTGGAACCGTGGCGATATCGACGCATTTATGCAGGGATATAAAGACTCGCCAGAGACAACGTTCATTGGTAAGACGATGCGACAGGGCTGGCAGCAGGTGATGGATCGCTATAAGGCCAGCTACTCGACGAAAGATGCGATGGGTGCGCTGGAGTTTTCAGACCTGAAGGTCCGCATGTTGGGAACTGATTACGCGGTCGTTACGGGGAAGTATCATCTGACGCGGGCGGCAGCCGGTGGCGGTGACGCTTCGGGGATTTTTTCGCTGGTTTGGGAGAAGTCGGCAGAGGGGTGGAGGATTATTCTGGATCACACGAGTTGATCGGGTTCTTATTGGAATTGTCATCCCGATCGAAGCCGCTGCGTGCCTTTGGTGCTCCGCTCAGGATGACAAATTAGGTCACAAGATTACAAAATATACCGCGACAGATCCTGGTCTTTCACGATTGATGACACCATGTGTCGGACGTATTCGGGATCGATGACGGCTACTTTTTCACGACCTGATGAGGTTTCGCGCTCGATGATGGGAAGCGGAATTTTCGACCCATTATTTTCGGCGCTGGCGGCAATGTCGATTACGTTGCTGTCGCCCTTTGCTGCCTTGGTGAGGTCGGGGGCGAGGAAGCTGATCTCGTCCAACACGCGCTCCATGATGGTATGGAGACGGCGGGCGCCGATGTTTTCCGTCGTTTCGTTGACACGGAAGGCAAAGCGGGCCATCTCTTCGAGCGATTCAGGCGTGAATTCGAGCTTTAGTCCCTCGGTTTCGAGCAGCGCAGTGTATTGCTTGGTCAAAGAGGACTTTGGCTCCTGCAGGATGCGGATAAAGTCTTCAACCGTGAGCGATTGCAGCTCGACGCGGATGGGAAAGCGGCCTTGCAACTCGGGAATCAGGTCGCTGGGCTTTGAGACATGGAAGGCCCCGGCGGCGATGAAGAGGATGTGGTCGGTCCGCACCATGCCGTAGCGGGTGTTGACCGTTGTGCCTTCGACGATGGGAAGGATGTCGCGCTGAACCCCCTCTCTTGAAACGTCGGGCCCATGGCCGCCTTCGCGCCCGGCGATTTTGTCTATTTCATCGAGGAAGACGATACCGGAGTTTTCGACGCGCTCGACGGCGGTGCGCGTCACCTGGTCCATGTCGATGAGGCGGCCTTCTTCTTCCTGCACCAGGTAGTCGAAGGCTTCGCCGACCTTCATCTTGCGCTTTTTAGTGCGCTGGCCAAAGATGTTCGGCAGGACATCTTTGAGATTGATGTCCATCTCTTCGACGCCCTGGTTCGAGATGATTTCAAAGGACGGCGCGTTGCGCTCGCGCACGTCGATTTCAACCATGCGGTCGTCGAGCTTGCCTTCGCGGAATTGCTGGCGCAGCTTTTCGCGGGTTCGCTGATGCGACTCGTTGCTGGGCGCGGGGAAGGTCAGAGTGCCGTGCTCGCTCTGTGGCGTTGAAGATGCTGGAGCCGGTGTCGGCGGCGGTAGAAGCAGGTCGAGCAGGCGCTCTTCGGCATTCAACTCCGCCTTGTCTTCCACTTCTTCAAGCTTTTCTTCGCGCACCATGTCGATGGCGATCTCGACCAGATCGCGGACGATGGCTTCGACATCGCGCCCCACATAGCCGACTTCGGTGAACTTGGAGGCTTCGACCTTCAGGAAGGGCGAATTTGTCAGCTTGGCGAGACGGCGCGCGATTTCGGTTTTGCCGACGCCGGTAGGCCCAATCATGATGATGTTCTTGGGCATGATCTCTTCGGCGAGATCGGGCGGGAGCTTCTGGCGGCGCATGCGGTTGCGCAATGCGATGGCGACAGCGCGCTTAGCGGCGTGCTGGCCGACGACGTACTTGTCCAGTTCAGCGACGATTTCGCGGGGGGTGAGCTCTTCGAGCGCGAGTTCCTGGTCTTCAGCGGTTCCGGGTAAATAGATGGCCATGTGGCAGCCCCTAGGCGTGCAATTCTTCGATAGTGATGTGGTCGTTGGTGTAAATGCAGATCTGTCCGGCGATCCTCAGCGACTTTTCAGCGATATCGCGGGCGGACAGGTCTGTGTTCTCATAAAGGGCGCGGGCAGAAGCCAGCGCAAAAGAGCCGCCGCTGCCGATTGCTGCGATACCTTCGTCCGGCTCAATGACATCGCCGGAGCCGCTGAGCAGAAACGTCTGGTGCGGATCGGAGACGATGAGCAGGGCTTCAAGATTGCGCAGCATTTTGTCGGTGCGCCACTCCTTGGCCAGCTCGACGGCGGAGCGGCCGAGATTGCCGGCATATTGCTCCAGCTTGGATTCGAAGCGGCTGAAGAGCGAGAAGGCGTCGGCAGTTGAACCGGCAAATCCGGCGAGGATCTTGTCCTGATAGAGGCGGCGTATCTTCTTTGCCGAGTGTTTGATGACCGATTCGCCGAGCGTGACCTGCCCGTCGGCGGCCATGACGACGCTGCCGTTGCGGCGTACGCAGATGACCGTAGTGGAGCGGATGCGCCGACCGGTAGCGGAGTCTAATTCAAGGGGAGAAACGCCACGGGAAAAGGTGGCGGCGGACAACTTTTTCTTCGACATGCTCAGGCCTCAGTATAGCGCACCGAAGCCTGAGCAATGATGATCTGGAAACGCCGCGGTTCCTAGACGTTGGCTTGTTTTGCGGCGAAATCGCCGATGATGGGCAGCTTAAAGTACTGCCCTTGGCTGGCCTTAAGGATGCAAAGCAGCCATGCGATGAAGAAGCCCACCGCAATCACAAAATCAATCAGCGAAAACAGGAAACCGATGAACGGGATGACGTGCAAAGCTATAGTAAGGATAACCGTGGCTATCCACACTGCAATCCATGCAACATGCAGCGCGATGCACTGGATGGCATGAAACTTGACCAGGCGCATCCTGTTATACGGCTCAATCACCAGAAAGATGATGGCCGGAATGATGGTGACATACGAGATGGCCGCGGCGGCATTTTCCGATAGTCCGCCTGCGGCGGGCGCAGCGGGCGGCGCCGCATAGGAGCCTCCACCGGCTGGAGCGTAGCTTGTGGGAACTGCTGGCCCACCGGCAGAGGCGGCAGACAGAGAAGTTCCACAAAAGCCGCAAAATGTTGCCTGTGGAGCGACTTCGTTATGGCAGGAAGGACATTGCATGGGATTTCTCTCCTGAGAGTTCTGTTTCTAAGGATGCTACGGGGTGAACGTCCTCGGAATTGCCAACCAGCATACGCCCGCGGGCATGTAATGGAAGACATATTTTTTCGCCAGCATTCTTAGACACAGTCGAATAGTTATCGGGAGTTGGCTGGCGTTTCGCGGACAGCTTTGAAAATCGCACATCAAAATGTCCGGGGACGTGCTGTTGCCGGGCCGGTCTGGGGTATTCTGCTGCTAGACGGTGTTATGAACGGCTTTTCCCTGCGAGACCCTCAGGTTATCGGAACATTGGCGGCTGCCGGTCTTTGCCTGGGCGGCGTAGCTATCTATTATGCCCTGCGGAAAAAGCCCACGGCGGAGGAAATTGAGCGCCAGCGCCGGGCATATCTGGTGCAAACCGGGCGGATTATCGACGGGACACTGCTCGACATCTCGGAGCTTGATGCAACCGAGAGTGGACGGCCCGGCGGGATGCAACTGCTTCTCTACAAATACGAGATTGGCGGCGTGGAGTATGAATGCTCGCAGGAGGTGACCCCACTGCGCGACCTCGTGGATATCCATGACTGCCGTCTGGGCGTGCCCTGCTCCGTGCGATATGACACGCATAAGCCGGAAAACAGCATAGTTGTAGCTGAAACGTGGAGCGGTCTGCGCGGACCGGCGAATTCGTCCCCGAAGCGTCAGGTGACGGCAAGCAACTCGCATTCGCCAGCGGCACCTCAGGCTTGACTCTTTCTGATCGGGCATGAGTCAGATACATCCTTGAGCCAGCGTTCGCCTGAGTCGCGGCGCGATGGCAAAGCTCAAGCGGAGAGCGCCAAAGGGTTACCTCGCTATTTTTTATATATCATGCTTGAATGGCCACCCGGCTAGCCTCAGGCGGCTGCTGTTTTGCCGATACCCAATGCTTGCTTGCTCCGCAGCAAGCACATATCTGACTTCGAGCAACGACTAAATTGGCAATCAATATCAGCATGAATTCAACAAAGAAAATTCCTGCCAGCGAGGTGAGAAGAGTGAAAGCCTATACCAGCAGCAATCCATGGAAATGCAGTAGCGCGAATTGCAAAAACTACGCCAACTTCAAAAATGAAGATGGAAAGCAGTTCTATTGCGGAAATTGCGCAAAACGCGTACTCAGAACAAATGCCTATGAAGCTGCAGCTGCGCTGCTTCGATGGATTGATTCAGAGCGTGGTATCGGACGCTGCACATCCCAAGCTGCTTATAGCTATCCAGCAGAGTTGTTCGATAGTTACTGACGCGAATTTAGATTGAGACAACATGCTACAGAAGCAACCGCGCAGCAGAGGAAAGACCACCCGATCCTTGTCGGGTGGAACAGCGGCAGGAACTTCACAGGGCCCGTCTTCGGCGCGTCGACTAATTTAGCGGCCTAGCAAGCATTATCGAGCGCAGCTTACACTAGAGTCTGACGATGCACGTACATGGAGCACCAACGGCCCGGATGCAGCGCGTGCTGCGCTTTTCGCTGATGGCGACGCTCGCCTACGTGGTGCTGACGTTTGCCGCCGGGCTGCGGGCACATTCGCTGGCGCTTATTTCCGAGGCCGGGCACAACGTTTCTGACGCGTTGGCGCTGCTGCTTTCCTTTGTCGCCGTGTACTTTCAGAGCCGCCCTCCAACAGACGCAAAGACCTTTGGCTATCAGCGCGCCGGCGTGCTCGCGGGATTCGTGAACGCACTTACGCTGATCGTGATTGCTGTGTTAATCGCGATCGAAGCTGTGCACCGGTTGAGTGAGCCAGTACATGTGCAGCCTAGGCTGATGATGATTGTGGCCGCGGCCGGCGTGCTGATGAACGGCGTGATTGCGGCGCTGCTGTGGCGCGTGAATACGGATGTGAATATTCGCAGCACGTTTATTCACATGCTGGGAGACACGCTCTCGACGGCAGCGGTGATCATTGGCGGCGCTGCGATTCTGTGGACGGGGCAGTCGTGGATCGATCCCGCGCTCTCCCTGGCGATTGCCGCGTTGATTGTCTGGTCGTCGCTCTCGATTGTGCGGGAGACGCTGAACATTCTGCTGGAGGGAACGCCGCAGGGGCTTTCGCTCTCGGAGATTCGCGAGACATTGCGGCTGATTCCGGGAGTCGAAGATGTGCATGACCTGCATGTCTGGAGCCTCGGATCACAGACGCATGCCCTGGCCAGCCATGTGACCATCGCCGACATTCCTCCTTCGGAGAGCAACCGCATTCTTGAAGAGATCAAGACGATGCTGCATTCTCGCTTTCACATCGACCACACGACAATCCAGTTTGAAAACTCCGGCTGCGAAGTGGCTCACGGATGCGTGATGGCGGTGGAAGAAGTGCAGATGCATGCGCACCATCATGGGCATAGCCATTAGCTGTCAGTAGGCTTATCCGGTTGCGCGTTGTAAATATCTTCAGCCCGCTCCAAAGTATCGATCTCACTGACCGGCTTGTCTGTACGGATTCGCAGGATGCGCGGGAAGCGCAGCGCAAATCCGCTGTTATGGCGGTCGGAGTGCATGATGTTGTTGAAAGCGACTTCGAGGACAACCAGCGGCTCGACGGTGCGGAATCCGCCGTAGTCTTCGAGTGTGTGCTGTTTGAAAAATTCTGTCAGTTCGTCGATTTCCGCATCTGTAAGGCCGGAGTAGGCTTTGCCTATATTTTTCAACTCGTCGCCGTCTTTTACGGCAAAGGTGTAGTCGCTCAGCACTCCTGCGCGGCGGCCATGCCCGTATTCGGCTCCGGTTACAACCACATCGAGTGTTGCCAGTTCGCGCTTCAGCTTGAGCCACGCCAGGCCGCGCCTTCCCGGCTGGTAGATGCTGTGCAACGCTTTCAGCATGACGCCTTCATTGCCGCGCTCGCGTGCTTCAGTGTAAGAGCGGTCGAGCTGTTCAGCGCTGCACAGTTGCACGGCTGGCGCGAGAATGAGGTGAGCGAAGGTATTGCTGGAGTTTTCAGCAAATAGGTGAGCTTGTCCGCGCTGCGCGCAGTTTATCGTTCCTTCCGCATGCCTTCCTACAAACTGCTCCAGTGCGCTCCGGCGTTTGCTTAGAGGGTATTCCAGCATCAGTTCTTCGCCCAGGTAAAGAAGGTCGAAGGCAACGAAGACGACAGGAGTGCGCTCGCGCATCTCGCGTGAGACGCGCCTTCGTCCGAGGCGCTGTTGCAGTGAGGTGAAGGGCAGGGCGCGCTGGTCAAAAGGGTTCCAGGCGACAATTTCTCCGTCGAGGATGGCGGGTTCATTGATCTGCTCGAAGGCTTCCATGAGTTCGGGGAAGCTTTCGCCGATGTCTTCGCGATTGCGGGAGAAAAGGGCCACGCGTCCCGGCTGCCTAGACTCGCCGCAATGGAGCTGTGCGCGGATGCCGTCGTATTTATCTTCAAGTTGAGCCTCGCGGACAGCTTGCTGAGCTGATGTCTTCTCAGGAGACGAAGGTATGCGCTCTTCTTCGGGCAGAGCTTCGGAAATTCCGGCGTGTTCGGCGGCGATCTCCTGGCTGAAGCGTTCCAGAGCTTCGTCGACGGTAGCAACGGGGCTTGCCAGCATGAATCCGAGAGCGTGGAAGAGACGCATGTGCGCCTGCTGCAGGGTGCCGGATATTGCCATCGACGTGACTTCAGGCAGGCTTCCGGTGAGCATGACGGCGCGGCGTACTTCGGCGGGCTGTGTGTTCCAGGCATGGGCGATGGCCTCTTCAACAAGGCTTTGTTTGACGCCAATGCGCATGTCGCCGGTGATGAGCTTGATCAAGTACTTTGTTTCGAGCGGCGTTGTTTTTTCGAGCAGCTCGAGGAGCAATGGCAGTTTGCCCGTGGGGCCTTTTGCATTGGCTAAATCTGCAAATGCGTATTCGACACCTTCGAGGGTTCGCGATGAAGCGATATTCTGACGGACCTGGAACAAGTCAAAAGCGGCTGCGCCCAGGTCGCCGTTTCGCCGATATGCCGCGTACATGGCGTTGCGGTCTGCGCCGGAGAGTTGCGCTACGGCCTTTGAGAGCAATGAGCCTCCAACATTGAGATTTCTGCTATCGGTCTCGGCAAAAGGCTGACCTGACAGGTAAAGAGCGGCCCGGGATGCGTCTTCGGCCGAGAGCGATTTCAGGTAATCTCCAATCAAGGCGCGCTTTTCGAGCTTCCTGCTGGTGGCGGAAAGCTGCTCGCAGAGTTCAGCAAATGCTTTGAGAGGCGCGCTCATCGTATCGACTATAGCTGCGGAAACGCTTCCGGCGCTTCCCGACTGGATGGATAAGGCTTTTTCCGCAGTCAAAAGCGCGGTAAAATAAAGATAATGCAGTTCGATCCTCAGAACGGCGTTCTTCTCTAGCGGCTCCCGCCGCCGATACATTCGTTCGTCTTTTTCTCCCCTCCAATTCACATGTAACCGCGCAGAGCGCAGGAGAAGCCGTTATGTTTGAGCGTTTAGACCAGATTGCAGCACGTTATGAAGAGCTGGGCGAGCAGCTTGCCTCGCATGAGATCGTTTCTGATCCACAGAAGTATCAGAAGATTGCCAAGCAGCACCGCGACCTCGAAGCCGTGGTCGAAAAGTACCGCGAGTATAAGGAGATCCAGACGGGCATAGCTGACGCGCGGACGCTGCTGAATGAGACGGACGCCGACATCCGCGCGATGGCGGAAGAAGAACTCGCCGCGCTTGAAGAGCGCCTGCCGAAAATCGAAGAAGAACTGAAGCTGGCGCTGCTGCCTAAGGACCCGAATGACGAGAAGAACGTCGTACTGGAAATCCGCGCTGGCACTGGTGGTGACGAAGCTTCGCTTTTTGCGGCGGAGATATTCCGCATGTATTCGCGCTTTGCCGAGCTGCATCGCTGGAAAGTTGAGGTGCTCTCAGCTTCGGAGTCTTCGGTTGGCGGTTTGAAGGAAGTCATCGCCATCATCGAAGGCACAAGGGTCTATTCGCAGTTGAAGTACGAGAGTGGTGTGCATCGCGTGCAGCGCGTTCCGGCGACGGAAACGCAGGGGCGCGTGCATACTTCGGCAATCACGGTCGCGGTATTGCCAGAGGCCGAGGATGTTGACATCAAAATCGAGGCGAAGGACCTGCGCATCGACACGTTCTGTTCTTCTGGGCCGGGCGGGCAGTCGGTAAACACGACCTACTCTGCGGTTCGGATCACGCATATTCCCACGAACACCGTTGTCAGTTGCCAGGACGAGAAATCGCAGATCAAGAACCGCGAAAAGGGCATGCGTGTGCTGCGCGCGCGTCTCTACGAAATCGAGATGGAGAAGCAGCAACAGGCGCTGGCGAAAGAGCGCAAGCAGCAGGTTGGTTCCGGCGACCGCAGCGAGAAGATTCGCACTTACAACTTTCCGCAGAACCGGCTGACCGACCATCGTATCGGGTTGACGATCCACCAGTTGACGGATGTGATGGACGGCAAGCTGCAGCCTGTCGTCGATGCGCTAACCTCGTATTTCAATGCTGAGCGATTAAAGGCGAGGACGGCTTCGGCGGCTTGAAGACTCTTGTAACTATTGAGTGAGGTGTCATCCTGAGCAACGCGAAGGATCTGCTTTTCTTTGTCGAGCAGCATAAGTTTGTAGGCATACCCTTTGAAAGAAGAGCCACCACTCGAAACACAAAGAGATCCTTCGCTGCGCTCAGGATGACAAAGTGCCTCGCAAGAAGCTTCAACTCAAACAAGCCGTGGATCAAGGCGCAGACAAACTCTCAGGCATCTCTACGCAGCCGCGCCGCGATGCGGAGTTGCTGCTGTTGAACGTCATCAAGCGCGATCGCGCTTTCTTGTTGACACATCCCGGCACTCAACTAACACCTGAGCAGGCCATGCAGTATGCAGAGTGGCTGCAGCGGCGCACCGCGCATGAGCCAATCCAGTACATTCTGGGCGAGCAGGAGTTTTTCGGACTTACGTTTGCGGTTACGCCGGATGTGCTGATTCCGCGTCCGGAGACGGAGCATCTGGTTGAAGGGCTGCTGGCGCGCGTGCCGCACGATCAGCCGTTGCAAATCGTTGATGTCGGCACCGGTTCGGGCGCAATTGCTGTAGCGCTGGCCCATTCGCTGCAGCTAGCGCAACTAACGGCACTCGATATCTCGGATAGCGCGTTGGCAGTGGCACAGCGGAATGCTAAGACTCATCAGGTTGCTGGCCGGATGCGGTTTCTTAAGTCTGATCTGCTGGATGCAGTAGCTGGCGAACACTTCGATGCAGTGGTTTCGAATCCTCCTTACGTGGCGGAAGCAGATCGCGAGTCCCTGGAGCCGCAGGTCCGCGACTATGAGCCTGCTGTAGCACTCTTTGGAGGGGCAACAGGATTTGATGTATACGAACGGCTGATTCCGCAAGCGCGCAAGTCGCTGAAACCTGGAGGCTGGCTGCTGATGGAAATGGGCCTCGGGCAGAAGAAATCTCTGGTTGGGTTGCTCTCGGATTGGGATGAAGTCAGTTTTGTCGATGATCTGCAGCGGATTCCGCGGGTCGCATGCGCGCGCCGGAAGGCATAGACTTGAAGCATGACCACTGCCGCAGTTGCCGCTGAACAGCTTACTCACGAACAAAAATTAGACCGTCTTGCCGAGGTTGCCGTCCGCGTCGGGCTTGGACTTGAGCGCGGGCAGGAACTGGTAATGACCGCATCGCTCGATTCGCTTGCGCTGGCGCGCCGCATCACCGAACATGCTTATCGGGCAGGCGCTTCGCTGGTGACGACACTCTTCACCGATGAGGAAGCGGCGCTGATGCGCTACAAATTTGCTCCCGATGAGAGCTTTGACCGCGCTCCCGCATGGCTCTATGACGGCATGGGTGCGGCTTTCAAGAGTGGTGCCGCGCGGCTGGCGATTGCCGGAGCAAATCCTTCCCTGCTCTCGAGTGAAGATCCTGAGAAAGTTGGTCGAGCGAACCGGGCTGTTTCCAAAGCTTATCGTCCTGCGTTGGAGTTAATTACGCGTCACGAGATTAACTGGACCATTGTTGCCAGCGCCACTCCAGCCTGGGCGGCGGCGATGTTTCCCGAGGACGCGCCCGATGTAGCGCTGGCGAAGCTTTGGGATGCGATTTTTGCCTCGTCGCGTGTCGATGCAGACGATCCGGTGGCGGCATGGAAGGCGCACGATGCCGGACTGCACAAGCGGGCTGCATATCTGAATAAAAAACGCTATTCCGCCCTGCAATATCGCGGGCCGGGTACGGATTTTCGTCTCGGTTTGGCCGATGATCATCTGTGGCTTGGCGGCGGCACCACAGCGGGCAACGGCGCATACTGCATTCCGAATATGCCGACGGAAGAGGTCTTCAGCACTCCGCATAAGAACCGCGCCGACGGTACGGTGACCGCGACCAAGCCGCTTTCGCACCAGGGCACGATGATTGAAGGCATCCAGGTGCGCTTTGAAAGCGGCCGGATTGTCGAAGCGCAAGCAACCAAGGGGCAGGAAGTGCTGCAGAAGCTGATCGACACCGACGACGGCGCGCGGCGGCTGGGCGAAGTGGCGCTGGTGCCGCACTCGTCGCCGATTGCTGCGAGCGGGATGCTCTTCTTCAATACGCTCTTCGATGAAAATGCCGCCTGCCACATTGCGCTTGGGCAGTCCTATAGCTCATGCCTTATCAATGGCGACAAGCTTACGCCGGAGCAGCTTGCAGCCAGAGGCGCGAATGAGAGCCTGATACATGTGGACTGGATGATCGGATCGGACAAGCTGGACATCGACGGCATTACCGCAACAGGGGCGACTGAGCCGCTGATGCGGCAGGGCGAATGGGTATAAAGCAGTAATGGTTTGCTGCGCAGTCATATCGCTTATTACATAGTTCGATACTTTTCGAATCGACAGTGGCAGACCTTCCATCCAAACCACACGAGAGGTGGTTCATGCCAAAGGTGGTTCGTTTTCATGAGCTGGGTGGTCCCGAAGTCTTAAAGATTGAGGAAACTGCCACACCGCAGCCAGGCAAGGGTGAAGTGCGGTTGAAGGTGCAGGCCGTAGGGCTAAACCGGGCCGAGGCCATGTTTTTCCACGGCAACTATCTGGAACAGCCGAAACTCCCATCGCTGCTTGGATATGAAGCCGCGGGCGTAGTAGAAGCCGTTGGCCCGGATGTGGATCGGGACTGGATAGGCAAGCAGGCTGCAGTCGTCCCGTCATTTTCCATGAACAGCTATGGTCTTCTGGCGGAAGAGGCGGTTGTGCCGGCGTTGGCGCTCGGCGAATATCCGGCGAAGCTATCAGCGACAGAGGGCGCGGCGACTTGGATGCAGTACTTGACGGCGTACGGCGCATTGATTGAAATCGCACAGATCAGAAAAGACGACTTTGTGCTCATCACAGCGGCCTCAAGCAGCGTGGGGCTTGCAGCCATTCAGATGGTCAAGGCTGAAGGCGCGGTTCCCATTACCACCACAAGAACGAGCGTCAAAAAGGCGGAATTGGAAGCGCTGGGAGCCGACCATGTGATCGCCACCGAGGAGGAAGATCTGGTGGCCCGTGTCAAGGAAATCACCGGCGGCAAAGGTGCGCGGGTGATTTTCGATCCGGTGGCAGGGCCGTTTGTCGAGAAGCTGGCAGAGGCCGCGGCGCAAAGTGGAATTCTTATTGAATATGGCTCTCTATCGCTTGCGCCTACGCCTCTCCCGTTGTTCACAATGTTTGGCAACAGGATGGTCATTCGCGCCTATACGCTGTTTGAGATTACCGGCGATCTGGCGAAGCTGAAAGACGCGAAGGAATATGTATATGAGCGGCTGGAGGATGGCCGTTTTCAGCCGAAGATCGCGAAGACCTTTCCGTTTGCGCAAACGGTGGAGGCGTACCGGTATCTTGAATCAAATGCGCAAGTGGGAAAGGTTGTAATTACCGTTCCGTGAGCATAGCCTCGCCCTCATAAGTGCATAGTTCACTTCGATCCGGCGTAAATCAACTGACGATAGAGGTCTATCGTCTGATCGGCGATGGCAGTCCACGAGAAATGTTCTTCAACTCGCTTGCGGCCTGCCTGACCGAATTGTTTTGCTTTCGCCGGATCGGCCAGCAGGTCTGAGATCTTTGCCGCCAGATCGCGGGCAAACCTGGCTGGCTCTGTCGGAAAACCAGTAGTCGCATCCTGCTCAAAGGGCACAAGGTAACCGGTGGCGCCATCGACGACCACTTCGAGAATGCCTCCGGTGGCGCTGGCGACGACGGGGGCCTGGCAGGCCATCGCTTCGAGGTTGATGATGCCGAAAGGCTCATAAACTGACGGGCAGCAGAAGACGGCGCAGTTGCTGTAAAGCTGAATGGCTTCCTGCTTGGTGACCATCTTCTCGATCCAGACGACATTAGGGTTGTAAGCGCGGGCTTCATCGACTTTGCTGCGCATTTCGGCGGCGATCTCCGGCGTGTCGGGCGCGCCCGCGCAGAGCACGACCTGGGTGTTGGGCGGCAGATAGCGGATGGCGTCGACGAGATGGGTGACGCCTTTCTGCCGTGTGATGCGGCCCACGAACAGGATATACGGCTCGCTGAGATTGACACCGAAGCCGGGCAGCGCGGACGTATCGCTGGTCTTTTGATACTGTGCAAGATCGATGCCATTGTAGATGACGTGAACGCGGTCGGCTTGCACGTCTGGGTAGGCGCGGAGGATATCAGCCTTGGTGCCTTTGGAGACAGCGATAATGGCGTCGGCATCCAGAATTGCGGTCCGCTCCATCCATGAGCTCATGGCATAGCCGCTGCCCAGTTGCTCGGCTTTCCATGCGCGGAGGGGTTCGAGGCTATGCGTGGTGAGGACGAAGGGAATCTTGTGCAGCTTCTTGGCGAGGAAGCCGGCCATCGAGACATACCATGTGTGCGTGTGGACGATGTCGACGCCGCCGAGAGCTTTGATTTGCGCAAGATTGAGGCTCATGGCTTCGAGCGCGGCGGTGAATTTCTGCGGCTCGCCCTGCGAGAGCTTGTCCCATGGCTGCGCACCGCGGACCTGGAGGTTGGCGGTGTCGGAGTTCTGGTCGCCCCAGCAGTGGACTTCGACTCCAATTTTTTTTGCGAGCTCGCGGCTGAGGTATTCGACGTGTACTCCGGCGCCGCCGTAGACGTTGGGCGGGTATTCGCGGGTCATGAGGGCTGCTCGCACGTGTGGCCTCCGGTGTGATGATTCTGTTTGCGTTGCCGGAAAATTCTAGCGGATTTCGTAAGCGAGTGTCCGTGCTTTCCCACCCTTTCTACAAGCTCAGGCTCTTTCACAAAGTGAGTGAAAGGATAGGGCACCCGAGTGAACCGCAGGTCCTCGGCTACGCTGCGCTTCACTCAGGAAGACCATAATTTTGTTACTTCGCTAACTCAGATTCGATGGCGCTTACTAATGCCGGGTCGTCGGGTTTGGTGTCGGGGGAGAAGCGGGCGGCGACTGCACCGTTGCGGGCGACGACGAATTTTTCGAAGTTCCAGAGAATCTCAGGCTCGGAATTGGGCTGGACGCCGAAACGGATGAGCTTTTCGGTGAAGGGCTCGCCGTCGGGTTTGACCGAGGTTGGCTTGGCTTCAATCAGGGCGTCGTAGAGCGGGTGCTTTTCTTCGCCGACAACAGTGATCTTTTCATACAGCGGAAAGTCCACGCTGTAGTTGAGGCTGCAAAAGCTCTGGATTTCTTCGTTGCTGCCGGGTTCCTGTCCGGCGAAGTCGTTGGATGGGAAGCCGGTGATGACAAACCCGCGATCGCGATATTTGCGGTAGAGGTTTTCGAGTCCTTCATATTGCGGCGTGAGTCCGCATTTGGAGGCGACATTGACGACAAGCATGACTTCGCCCTGAAACTCGGCGAGGGTGGTTTCTTCTCCGGTAATGCGGCGGACTGGAATGTTCTGGATGCTCATGGAGGACATTGTATGCGGTTTTTGTACTTACGAGTTGCGGGAGCACGCGGCTTTCCCTTCCTGCTGGTACCAGCGGCAGGTGGCGCGGATGAGGCAAGCGGGCAGGCCATCGGTAACGGCGTGTAGGATCTGAACGATGCGCGTGACGAGACCGCAGTCCTTGCCGTCGAAGTGGCAGCACTTTTTTTCCTGGCAGGGAGCGGCGAAGCGGAGTACCTGTGTCGGCTTGACCGGGCCAGTCATGGCCAGAATCTCGTCGTTTACGGGCAGGAATTCGTTCAGATAGGAGACTTCCGGGGCATCCGGCGTTCCGCCGATGACGCCGAGCACACGGCTGCCCTCCATATCGGGCTGCGCGCTCGGGCAATAAAGATGTTCCTCGCCCGCGCAGTGCGGTGCGGGCGAGGACGGATTCTGCGACATAAAAGTTCTCCCGCGCCGAGAGCATAGGTTGCTCTCAGCGCGATTTTTGTGCCCGGGGCAGGTTCTCTAAAAGAGAACGTGCGCTTCGGGCGGGAGCTTGAAGCCGCAGATAATGTATTTCGGCGGCAGTTTCCCGATCGCTGCTTCCGCGCCGATGGCCGCGCTCGTCTGCACTGTGCCGGCCACGGTCTGACCGAGGTGCTGGGTAGCAGCGGCAGCGATCGTGTTGGCGACGTTTGTCGCGCCCTCAAATTCAACGCCTGGACCATACCAGATGATTCCGCAAATGGTGCCGGGGTTGATGTAGGCATAAGGGCCAGCTGTGCCTGTCGGCACCTTTACATTCGCTACGGCTTTTTGCACGGCGCCTGAGAGCTGGTGAACGGAGATAGATTTTGGAGCTTTCGGTGGGGTTGCCATTGAGTGCCTCTCCTTGTGTGGATGGGACAGGGAGCGTCCCCAAGAGGGCCCGATTGACTCGGGAAACTCTACGTCTGCACAGGAACGAGGTCAAGAAAATAAACGGGATAGAATTGGCAGTCTCCTGTAGTACAACTTTCGCTGAATCTGTTCGAAACCAAACGCGGCAGAATAAATAATCCAATCAATTTTGCTGCCGCTTGTTCTCTTGTATGAAATGTGGAGGAACAACATGACAGAAATAAAGCCGCGCTGGAACATAGCTCCCTCTTTCATCGTGGATGACGTGGTAGATACGGCGAACTTCTATCGCGATAAGCTGGGTTTCCGGTATGAACGCTTCTGGGGTGAGCCCCCCTGCTTCACTATGGTTAATCGCAGCGGAATTACCATCATGCTCAGCCAGTTCGAAAAGACTGGGCTGATGCGTCCAAACAGCGCTGCCGATCCCGAGGGATCGGCATGGGATGCATATATCTGGGTGGATGATGCGGACGCACTGTATGCGGAATTCAAAGGCAAAGGCGTGAAAATCACGAGAGAGATCTGCGATCAGCCGTATCACTGCCGCGATTTTGATATTCAGGACTGCAATGGATATGTGCTGTGCTTTGGCAGCTAGGTGCGCACGGCGGCCTGGCTGTTGATCATCGCTTCTGCGCGGCGGATGACGCGGTCAGGAAGAAGATCGAGGAGGTTGCCCGGATCCTTATAGAGCAGAGTATCCAATACCCAGGGATATCGCTTGAAATGCTCAAACATGCCGTATTCGCTCTGGGAACTGAGCAGAACGGGCTGCACAGGAACGGAGGGAAGATTGGGTACGATCGTTGTCAGTTCCTGTGGGATGCTGCGGGCATCGGTGAGGTCAGCGATGATGAAGCGGGCCAGATGGGCCAGGGTGCCGATGGTTTCAGTAATGTCGCGGCTGGAGGGTCCATCGAAATCGAAGACCAGCGGAAGGTAACCGCTGCTGCGAAGCGCTTCGCGGATGCCGTGCAATGCAGACAGACGTTCCGCGGTAAATCGTCCCAGGATGAGAACAACCTTTGACGTGATTGTATCGATGCACTGGCGAATTCGGGAATTGTTCAACAGCAGGTAAAGAAACTGTGCGACTTCAAGATTGTCAACGGCAATTGAGACTTCATCCCCGCGGGTGATGACAAGATCGGACTCAATGGTTCCGGTGGAACTGAGGTTCCACGCGGAGACCCCATAGACGCGGCAGGCTGTGAGGTTGGCCCCGTCAAGTTTTGAATCGATCAATCGCGCGAACTGGAGATTGGCATTGGTGAGGTCGGCGCCGGAGAGATCGGCGTCAATGAAAGTGGCTCCTGTGAGGTTAGCTCCGCTGAGGTTCGCATCACGGAGATCGACACCAGTGAGGTTCGCCCAAAGGAATTTAGCGCCGCGTAACTGCGCGCCCACCAGGTTGGCCTGAAACAGATTGACCTTGCTGAGCTCGGCGCCGATGAGCTTGGACTGCTGTAGGTTACACTCGACCATGTGAGCGCCGGTGAAGTCAGTGAAGGAAATCTCTGCATCACGAAGATCTGCCTTGGTCAGGTCTGCTCCTGCAAAACTGGCCTCGACGATGCGTGCGCCGCGCAAATCGGCCCCATAAAGCGACGCTTTGCCGAATGCGGCGCGGTAAAGATCGGAGCGAGTGAGTTGTGTGTAGTGGAAGCGTGAATCATTCAAACTGCAATGCTGGAGGTCCGCATCCGCAAGCTCGAGCCATGAGAGCGAGACGGATGACAGATCCGGCCACACCTTAGGGTGACAGGCTCGCCATTCGTTCCAAACCGCGACTCCCTGCTGGAGGACGGCGAGATGCTCCTGGTCGGCCATTTCTTTCTCCGTGTCTGTTACGAAACCGCAGATGCGTAAAGGGGCGGCCTTTTGTCTACGGTTTATCGTATAGTGCACCAGATACTTTTGAGTTTCTAATCTTGTCCGATTTTCAGGGAGAGACATGGCTAGATCACGTAGAGATTTCTTGAAGCAGGGATCGCTCAGCATCGCAGGCGCAGCTCTGGCGTGCAATGAAAAGCCAGTGCCGCAGCAGCAGCAACCGGTGGCAACCTCAGGGACACCGTCAACACCCGGAGCGCCACCGGCATTTGCCACGGCCCCGCCAGTGGGGCCGGAGGTTACTTCAGCGACATTTTCTGAAGCAGAGAAGCTGGTGCAGGTCGATTTGACCCCGGCTGAGAAGAATGAAGCGGCGCAGAGCTGGCGGCAGGCGATGGCTCCTTTGTATGAGCGGCGCGTTGGTCCGCGCAAAGTGGCGCTGGAGCCGGGGCTGGCTCCTTGGTCGCGCGTGGAGGCAGCGCAGTTTGGAAAGGCTGGGCCGGAGCGCGACAGATTTATTCGCAGCAGGAGCGAGGTAACGCCGCTGCCGGCGAACGAAGAAGACATTGCGTTTGCCCCGGTCACACAGCTCTCGGAATGGATTCACACCCGCAAATTGACTTCCACGCGGCTGACGCAGCTTTATCTGGATCGCTTGCAAAAGTTCGATCCCAAACTGCGATGCGTGATTACTTTGACGAGCGACCACGCACTGGCGCAAGCTAAGCAGGCGGACGCGGAAGTCGCAGCCGGAAAATATCGCGGCCCGCTGCATGGAATTCCGTGGGGCGCGAAAGACCTGCTGGACACGGCGGGGATTGCGACGACCTATGGCGCGGAGCCTTTCCGCAATCGCGTGCCTTCTGACGATGCGGCTGTCGTGAAGCGGCTCAATGATGCCGGCGCGGTCCTGGTCGCTAAGTTGAGCCTCGGAGCGCTGGCGCTGAACGATGTGTGGTTCGGCGGGCAGACAATGAATCCATGGCTGCTCGAGGAAGGCTCTTCGGGATCAAGCGCAGGACCAGGCGCGTCGACAGCCGCAGGTTTGGTGGGGTTCGCCATCGGCAGCGAGACAGGCGGCAGCATCGTGAGCCCCAGCATGCGTTGCGGCGTTACCGGGCTGCGGCCAACGTATGGCCGCGTCGCGCGGACGGGCGCAATGACCTTGTGCTGGTCGCTCGACAAGCTGGGGCCGATGGCCCGCAGTGTTGAAGACACACTGCTGGTTCTTCATGCCATCTCCGGACCGGATGCTGGCGATCTGGCATCGGTGCCGAGCAGGTTGGACTTCGATGCAAACATAGATGTGAAGGGGTTGAAAGTCGGATATTTTCCCAAGTGGATGCAGGAAGCTCCGGCGACAGATGTTGACCGCGCGGCGTTGGATACGGTGAAGAAACTGGGCATGAATGCAGTCGAGGTTTCGCTTCCCGACTGGCCGTATGATTCGCTCGATCTGATTCTGTTTGCAGAATCAGCGGCGGCATTTGAGGAGATAAGCCTGAATCGTCAGGTCTATACGCTCAAGATGCAAACGCCCGATGCGTGGCCGAATACGTTTCGGCAGTCGCGTTTTCTTTCCGCAGTGGATTACGTGCAGGCCGACCGCTTCCGCCGCAAGGTGGCGCAGGAGATGGCACGGGTGATGTCTCAGGTAGACTTGCTGCTGGTTCCTTCCCTGCGCGACGAGATGCTGACGCTGACGAATTTCACCGGGCATCCTTCACTGACGCTGCGCGCCGGATTCGTCGAGGTATCGGAAGCGCGCAGCGACTGGGCGCCCGACCCGAGCCATCCGCTCCCGAAATTCTCGCCGCCTCGGCGCGTGCCGCATGGCGTCACGTTGATTGGGCGGTTGTTCGATGAGGGCACGCTGGGAAGAGCAGGATTGGCGATGGAGAGAGCATTTCATGTAGCGGGAGAACGTCCGCCAGGGTTCTAGAACCTATCTCACCAATGTAGCTGAAGAATAAACAGATAACCGATGCGCAGTGGGCGCCGTTATCTCCGGCGTTGGAAGATGCACCTTTCCCGCAATGCGTTCCATGACCTTGTGCGGTTGAAAGAAAGCAGTTCAAGCTTATAAGAACGCTCAATTTTTTTCGCATACAGGGCGCGACCATCTAAGATCGCTGGTGTTCTCAATTTCTCCATTCAGGACAGCACTTATGAATCACGCACGATGGATAGTTTTAGCAGTGACCGCTTTATTGGCTGCAAATGGTTCGTTGACTGCGGCGGGACAGTCAGCCGATGCAGATCATCACCCGACGGTTTTACACGCGGCGCGTATGTTGGATATCTCTGCGGGGAACATCATCTCGCCGGGCGAGGTTTTGATCCAGGGCTATCAGATTGTGGCTGCGGGATCATCGGTAAACCGTCCGGTGAATGCTCAAGTGATCGATCTGGGTGATGTGACCCTGATGCCAGGCTTGATTGACGCGCATGTGCACTTGTTTCTGCATCCGGGCGAGGAGGATTTGCAGACCGTCAAGGAATCCGTTCCTCAGCGGACGATTTTGGCGACGCTGGCAGCGAGGGATGATCTCATGGCCGGTTTCACGGCAGAGCGCGATATGGGAACAGAAGGCGCAGGTTCAGCCGACTCTGCTGTCCGCAACGCTATCAATGAAGGGCTGATTCCGGGTCCGCGGCTGCGCATCAGCGGGAATGCCATCTCTATTCTTGGTGGTCATGAAGATGCGAACGACTTCAATCCCGCGCAGCATGTGCTGTCGAACGCTACGTACGCAAATAACTCCGATGAGATTGTCGAAGTCATTCGCCAGCAGTTCAAAGAGGGATCGGACTTCGTGAAGATGTATGAGACGGGTGAAGAAACAATCCACGACGGAGTCTTTTCGACACCCTACCAATATACCGAGGCCCAGTTGAAAGCCGCTGTCGAAGAGGCAGCGCGGGTCGGCAAGAAGGTTGCAGTGCATGACATGGGGGAGCCGGGCACTTTATATGCGGCTCAGGCCGGCGTGGCCTCCATCGATCACGCGGCGCAGTTGAGTCCAGAGACGATGCGCATCATGCGCGAGAAGCAGATACCCGCAGTGCCGACATTCACCATCTCCGAGTACTTCGCCGATCATGCACCAAATCCCGAAGAGGCCAGGTACGAACGTGCGAAGCTTGACTATCATGCAGCGGAGTTCAAGAAGCAGATGGCCGCTGGTATTCCCTTCGCTGTCGGGTCGGATGTGGGGCCGTTTCCGCATGGTACGCAGGCGCGTGAGTTGGTGTTGATGGTGAAGCTCGGCATGCCGGCAGTGCAGGTGCTACAGGCCGACCTGCTGAATGGCGCAAAGCTGCTCGGCTGGGGTGGACAGATCGGCGAGCTCAAGGCTGGCTATTACGCCGATGTGATTGCGGTGCCTGGCAATCCGCTCGAAGACATCAGCGCAACCCAGCGCGTCTCCTTCGTGATGAAGGACGGCGTGATCTACAAGCGCCCCTGAGGCCTAGGGTATCTCTGCGCCGGATCTCAGAGTTTCCTGCGCGCGCACAAAGCCATACGGTTCCACATGCGCCGCTCCCTGATAAGGCCGCGACAGATCGGCAATCGCTGCGAGGCTGAGTGCGATGAGCAGCGACAATCCAGATACCTGGATAGCATGCAGCTTAAGATTATCCGAGCCAAAAAGACAGGCATACGAAATCGTGAGCACGCTGCCGAAAAGCAGCACGGCCCATAGAATGCCGGGAAGATGTTGCAGCACCTGTTCCTGGCGGATGCGGCGATGTTCCGTCATGGAAGAAAGCTCAACAAAGGCATGATCGAGGCCGACCTGCTGCGCCTGCGTATTGACCGGAGTGTGCGCAAGAAGAAGCCAGAGCTGCTGGACGATCTCATGGCTCTTCGGTGAAAGCTCATTGCGCATCATGGCCGGCCATTCATCTTCGAGCATTACTTTGACGTAGCGGCGGGTCAGGTCCTGCACAGTGTCACGCTGCGGTTGCGGCAGGGTATCCGCCGCGCGGCACAAATTGACCACCGCATTGGCCTCTCCGTTGGCATTCGTGATCGCATCGGAGAAGCTTGTCCAGGCAGCAAAGAGCATAAAGCTGATGATGACGCCGTAAGTCATGCCGAGGAAGTTGACCTGCCAGGCAAAGACCTCGTTATAGTTGCGCCGGTGCCGCGACGGCCAGAGGCGGTCGAGCACAAAGAGAAATGCCAGCGACGTAATGACAACCGCGATGACGACAAATGCGCTTTCTGTTGCCTGAAGCAATGCGGCCCGCCTTGAGTGACTTCAATGCGGGATTTTACACGCTTCGATTATCATCCTCACGATGCTTCATCTTGACGAAGCGCAGGTGCGCAGCCTGCTGACCTATGAAGAACTGATTACGGCGATGGAGCAGGCGCTCATCCGGTTCTCTTCCGGAGAGATTCGCCAGCCTATGCGCTCGTTGCTGGGGGTTCCGGAGCATGGCGGCATCTTTGGCATGATGCCCGCAGTTGATGGTGATGTAGCCGGAATCAAGCTGGTGCTGGTGTATGAGAGGAATGCAGCGCTGGGATTGCCGACGCACCAGGCGGTGATTCAGCTCTTTTCCGCGAAGACCGGTGAGCCGTTAGCGTCGATGGATGGACGGCTGATAACGGAGATGCGAACCGCTGCCGTTTCCGCAGTTGCGACGAAATTGCTGGCAAAGCCGGATGCCCGCGTGCTGGCCGTGCTGGGAACAGGAGTGCAGTCGCGGGCGCATATCCGCGCGCTGCGATTGGTGCGCTCGTTCGAGGAGATTCGCGTCTGGGGTCGGACTCCGGATCATGCTCGGCAAGTGGCTGACGAACTGGGTGTGCGCACCGTTTCTGATCTTGAGCAAGCTGTTCGCGGCGCAGATGTGGTCGTGAGCGTGGCGCATGTGAACGATCCGCTTGTCCGTGGAGAGTGGCTTGGGCCGGATACATACGTGAATGCGGTTGCTACTGTCGGGCCAGAGCGACGTGAGCTGGACGATGCCGTGATGGATGCGACGATTGTGGTTGAGTCGCGTGAGGCGGCGATGCGTGAGTCTGGGGATATCTTGCAGTCGAGCGCTAAAGTGTATGCCGAGCTTGGTGAGTTACTGGTTGGTTCGATTGCTCTGCCTTCAGGACGGCGTGTTTATAAAGCGCTTGGAATCGGCGCAGAGGATGTGGCTGCTGCGAAGCTGGTTTATGAGAAAGCTGTGTCACAAAACTGAAACAACTAAACAAAGTTGTCATTCCGAGCGAAGTGTAGCGGAGTCGAGGAACCTGCGGTTTGCCTGTGTTAAGAAGAACCGCAGGTCCTTCGACTGCGTTCCCTTCGGTCACTCCGCTCAGGATGACAACTCTTTGTATAAAAATTAAGGCCGCTCTAAAATGAGCGGCCTTAAAAGTTTGTAACTGACGCTTATTCCGTTACAGCGTCCACGAAGGCTTTCAGCTTGCGTGAGCGCGACGGGTGCCGGAGCTTGCGCAGCGCCTTTGCTTCTATCTGACGAATACGTTCGCGGGTGACCTGGAAGCTCTGGCCCACTTCTTCCAGCGTATGCTCAGAGCCGTCTTCGAGGCCGAAGCGCATCTTGATCACGCGCTCTTCGCGCGGCGTCAATGTGCGCAGCACCTGCGAGGTGTATTCCTTCAGGTTGACGCTGATGACGGCGTCGGAAGGCGATACGGCCATGCGGTCTTCGATGAAGTCGCCCAGGTGCGAATCTTCTTCCTCGCCAATCGGCGTTTCCAGCGAGATGGGCTCCTGCGCAATTTTGAGGACCTTGCGGACCTTCGCAACCGGGATGTCCATGCGCTTCGCGATCTCTTCCGAGGTTGGCTCGCGGCCAAGCTCCTGCACCAGTTGACGCGAGGTGCGGATGAGCTTGTTGATGGTCTCGATCATGTGCACCGGGATGCGGATCGTGCGTGCCTGGTCCGCGATGGCGCGGGTGATGGCCTGGCGGATCCACCAGGTGGCGTAGGTCGAGAATTTGTAACCGCGACGGTATTCAAATTTATCGACCGCCTTCATCAGTCCGATGTTGCCTTCCTGAATCAGGTCGAGGAACTGGAGACCGCGGTTGGTGTACTTCTTCGCAATCGAAACGACGAGTCGCAGGTTGGCTTCGATGAGCTCTCGCTTCGCCTGCTCGGCGTCCATATCGCCCTGGATCATCTCGCGCTGGGTGCGTTTGAGATCGGCGATGGAGACGCCGGCTTCCTGCTCCAGCTCTTCGAGATCGATCCGGCAGTTCTTCTGCTGGCGGCGATATTCTTTCTTGAGTTCTTCGCTCTTCGAGGTGTCGTGCTTCTGGTCGAGCGACTTGATCTGGCGCTCGAGCATGCGCATGGAATCGACGGTCTTGTTCAGCTTGTCGAGAAGGCGCTTGCGCTCCTGGTTCGTGTATTTCAGCTCGCGGACGACGCGCGAAACGTAGACTTTCTCGCGCGCAATGGCCCAGCGCAGCTTACGCTGCTCTTTGGTCTTTGTTTTCTGGCCCGCGATGGCAGCCAGCTTCTCGTCCAGCTTGGCCGCGTTCTTCTGGTGCTTGACCAGCGAGTCGATGCGCGCCACGGTCTGCTTCACGCGCGCCTGCAGGATCTCTTCGGTGATCTCTTCTTCGTCGAAGATCACCACTTCCTTGATGTTGCGGACGCCGCGCTTGAGGTCTTCGCCGAGGCCGACAATTTCGCGAATCACAATTGCGGAGCGCGAGATGGCCTTCATCACGCGCATCTGGCCGCGCTCGATGCGCTTGGCAATTTCAACTTCGCCTTCGCGCGTGAGCAGCGGAACGGTGCCCATCTCGCGCAGGTACATGCGGACGGGATCATTGGTTTTTTCGAGCGTGCCCGGCGTCAGGTCGAGCTCAACGTCTTCGCCTTCTTCGCCTTCTTCGTACTTGTCGCCGCCAAACTTGGGGCCGCCCTCGTCGAGCAGATCGATGCCCTGCGTTCCGATCGTGGTGATCAGATCGTCGAGATCGTCTGGTGAATTCAGGTCATTCGGAATCAGGTCGTTCACTTCACCATAGGTGAGGTAACCCTTTTCCTTACCTGTATCAATCAGTTTCTGGATGTCGTCTTCAAACTTGTCTTCCATCGCCAAGCGTAGTTCTCCCGCGATAAATATCGGATCGTTTTGTGTGCCTGGGTAGGACTGGGTGCGATTGGGGCCAAATTAGGCAAAACCCTAAGCGAATCTGTGTCGCTGGGCGATAGGCGCACGTCTACCAAAGACTTATAGAATACCACGGACGTCAGGCTCATCCTGCCTGTTTTCATCACAATTCTTCCAGTCCGCGATTTTTCTGATCCCAAGTTCTTAGATGGAGATAAGGCCTGTTTTGTTTCGTGATTTTGGCCATTTAGCGCGCTTTGAGCGTCAAAAAGTAGCTTTTTCGCGCAGTTTGGCATCGTTTCTCAGTCGGATTCGACGAGAGGGCCGACTTCTTCGCCCTCAGGGGTGAGTTCCAGGCGGCGGACGGAGTTGAGGTTTCCGATTTCATCGAGTCGATTGCAGTTGGCGGACGCGATTTGCAGGCCGTAGAGCAGGAGGCTGGCGCGTTTAGTGTCGATTTGATTGGCGGCGAGGGCGCGCAGGACGTCGGTGAGGACCATCTGGACGGCGGTGCGGTCTTCGAGCATGGGCATGGCGATGGTGGCAGCGGCAGGGATGGTCGCGGTAGCTCCGTTGGCTGCGGCTTCGGCGGGCGTGACGGAAGACTGGCTGCGGCGCAACTGAAGGTGGAAGTAGCAGAAGCGGTGTCCGCGAATGGCGATGGCGCGGCATTTCTTTCCGCTCGGGCGAACGTGCTGGCATTCATAGAAGGGCGTTTTCTGAGCTGCGGGCATAGGTATCCTCCCCCTCCCTATGGGTGGGCAGTTTTATTTGTTTTCAATGGTTTAGTGGGGGATCATCCCCTGCTATGCGGCTGATTCTGCTTGGGTTAGGTGCTTCCTAGTGTTTTCAATGACTTGCGGGAGGGTCCTTTCCGGTAGAGGGTTCAGAAATGAAAACGCCCGCTTTGGGCGGGCGTTTCTTTTGATTTCTGCTCTTATTTCTATTTTAGCAGGTTTGGCGAAATGATAGGTCAAATGAGGCTTGGGTTTAATCTTCTTGTTTTCATTGGTTTGCGGTGAAAGTTACCTTCGTAAAGGCTTGACAAAGAAAAACCCGGACTTGAAGGCCCTCCAATCCCGATCCTTGTTCACCTGGTCTAAAAGCCTATGCTTTTACCCGGCCTTGCTGCCCAAGGCTTCCGGATTTAGGAAGCAACGAGATTTTTCGATGCATAAAGGTGCAAAAAACGCGTGGTTAAGTGTCAATTCGGTGCATTTCCTTCGATTTTAGAGGCACTCATTAGCCCTGAAATGGCGTCGGCCCTGTCTGAAGCCCGATGCTTCGGCTACGGATCGCTGTCGAGCCAGAATCCCAGGTCTCGTTGAGACTTGGGGCA
The DNA here is from genome assembly GCF_035631355.1 of Alloacidobacterium sp. Taxonomy (NCBI): domain Bacteria; kingdom Pseudomonadati; phylum Acidobacteriota; class Terriglobia; order Terriglobales; family Acidobacteriaceae; genus Alloacidobacterium; species Alloacidobacterium sp. The sequence goes on along the minus strand of NZ_DASQIX010000118.1, from coordinate 16,762 downwards.
CCCGCAGGAGCACCAATACCAGCAATCTGATGAGGCAAAGCTGGCAAGACTGCAAGTCACACGGGCAGCACACTGAGAGAAGCAAACAGCGGCATGTGCGAACAGGCTGGTAGATCAGATCGGGTACGGCATGCCTTCCTTGGAATGTCCAGTGAGGTCGCCGTTCTCAAACGTCATAGTCTCCAAAACCTGTTCGCCCCTCCGTAATTCGAAATACACATGGCCTCCCTGCTTGTAGAAGATGGTCTCTACATGCCAAATTTCGTCGACATTTTCCAGCAGCAAAAAGTTCGAGCGCTGACGCTCGATCTCGTTGAAGATCAGGTCTGGAAAGAAATTGAACTCATCGCGTTCGAGGAGCAGCACATGGCGATCGGCCTTCTCCTTTACAAGCTTCGGCAGTTTCTTTTCGAGGGCGTTTTTGATTACTTTGTGAAGATCGTTCGTCACTTGCTGCCGTCCAACTAACACATATCCCGGATAGGGTCGAGGAAGGCCGAACCTGTTTCGCTCGACAGTAAGCGTAACCGGGGGCATTCCCGGTACATCGCAGAGATACTGATGCATGCCTTCGCGCAGATGTAGCCGATGGTTCACGATCCAGCAGTAGATCGACTCAACGATCACGTCCCGGTTTGCTGGCTTCTGGCCGTCAAAAATGCCAACAGGCACGAAGATTTTGATTCCAGTGTTTGGAACTGCAAGAGACTTATCATCCTCGATCCTTCGACGAATCGCCTGCCGCTCGAACTTCGCTAAATCGCTTCTGTCGCCGATGAATGGCTCGATGAGCGTATGCTCAATCGCCATCGTTAGGCCATCGGTTCGCTTGACCAGTGCTTCAATAGCGCTGTCCTTTTCCTCATCGAGACGCTTAATGTCAGAGGCAGCCCATGCAAAGTTCTCGTAGGCCGACACGAAGAGCCTGATCAAATCCTGTTCGTATCTTCCAAGCTTCGCAGGCATAAGATCATTTTCCCAGACTTATGGCTTGCCCAAGGTATCTAGCAGCAATCCATGGTGCATCGGAAGGGACATGGAAAAAGTCGGATTGAGCGCCACTCACTTGACCACTTGCTTTGGTTGCCCTTTGTAGGCACAAGCACATCTTGCTTGCAGGCTGGGCACCCTTCGGCTTCGCTCAAGACAGGTTTGACACTGTTTCTTAGTTGGAGCCTATCCTACAGTCGACGAGCAAATGCGGTCGTTGCTCCGCAACGATTCGCAGCGGATTTCCGCTGCGGGTTCTTCGACTGAGCGCTCCGCGCTCCGCTCAGAATGACATCGGTGGAAAGAGAATTCCGTTACCTCGGAGGCTGAAGCCCTGGATAATTTTGTGCGCTTACGGCACGGCTGAAGCCGTGCCCTTACGAAACGAGCGACATTCTCAGCGACCTCTGAGTCGAAGCGGCTTATTTACCGGCCTCAATCACCCCAGCACACGAACATCACGTGTGCCGGGACCCGATGAAGGCCGGTGCTCTTACCCAAGACCCTTCAGCCAATACGTTCTTGCCTATTTTGTTGTGCATCCATTTGGCGCTCTTCTGTAACGGAAATACGCGGAGCTTCACTAAAGCTGCGGGCCCCCTTGGAGAAAAAGCCATGAGCAAGCCCTATATCGCCGGGGAAGCGTCGAAAGAGTATTACCAGCTTACAAAACCCCAGCGGCTCGAAGTCCAGCAGGAAACAGACCGCCGTTTTCGCGAGAAGACGCACATTACCCGTCCGCTTGATCCGACAAGCCCAAAAGATCTTGAACTACGGCGCACCTGGCTGCGCATTCGCGACGAGGTCATCACCGACCGTGACGCGGAGGAACTGCGGCACGAGCTGGACCTGGATGGCCTCACTGCGATTCCGGAAGAGATGCGATTTCAAAATATGGATGAAGGGGCCGATCTGCTTGAAACGTGGTTTGAAAGGCCGCCAACGGAGGCGCCCAGTTATTCGGCCCCGGTTACAGACCTCATCAAGATGAGCTGGGTATTGAAGTTTCCACGGGCCAAATCCGTATATGACTCCATCATTGCGGACAAGGTGTGGACCAACGATGCAAGCCGAAAGCGTCTCGGGCAAATCCTGAAAGGAAAACCTCTTCCTTCCAATAGTGTGTACATGCCTTTTGGGAATTTGAAAGCCCCGGTCACGGTAGTAGACCAGCAATGGGTCAATGCCCGTCCCGTAAAGGGCGGCCTGGCTGTCGATCCACTGGCCGCCGCGCTCGGGTCCTTTGTGTTCAATATCGCTATAGCAGGCAAAATTTCCATCATGCGTCCGCCGATACCCGGCGTGCCGGGCCTGCCTGTGGTGGTGCTTTCGATTGAAGAAGTGGGCATCTACGTCAAGGATTCGTTTGATTTTGAGGGACAGCAATTCCTCGGATGGTGGGGCTACAGAGACACGCCGTATTACAACAGCGACTTCCGCGAGTGGCGCATGCTCAACCATGCCGGCGGCGACTTTCAGGTCTTCTCGGATGTAAAGCCCGAAAAGGTGTCACCGCCCGATGTTCTGACCATCTCGATTCAGTAACCAGCTACTCGCAACGCAACGCGGTCATGGGATCGACGGCTGAGGCGCGTCTGGCGGGGAGCAGGCAGGCCAGGGCGGCAACTGCCAGGAGCAGAAGCGAAACACCCAGCAGTATCAGCGGGCTGGCGGAGGCGTTCTCGATCCAACGCGCCATGACGCGAGTGAGGCCAAAGCTCAGGGCCAGGCCCGCGAGCACACCTAGTCCGACGCTGACTCCGGCTGAAGCGAAGACAATTTTGAGCACATGCCAGCGCTGCGCGCCGAGGGCCATGCGGATGCCGAACTCGTTGGTGCGCTGGACGACAGAGTACGAGACGACGCTGTAAAGGCCGACTGCGGCAAGGATGAGGGCGAGGACGGAGAAAGCGCCGAAGAGGACAGAAATCAGCCGTCCACGGGCGAATACCTGCTGGTTCTTGATCCATGATTCGAGCACGCCGTCGTCCCAGAGAGTGGCCTGCTGGTCGGGATTGACGGTAAGGATCTGCTGCTTGACGCTGTGCAGGATGGTGCGGGGATCGACGCGGCTGCGGACGAGAATCTGTGTCCACATCCACATGTTGACCGTATAGGGCAGGTATATGGCGGGTTTGACTGGCTTATCGAGACCGTCATCGAGCGTGTCGGCGGTCACACCGATGATTTGCAGCCATCCATCGGCGCCAGGCGCGGTGAGCCTGTTGGGAGGCTCGTTTTTGATTGCCGGGATTTTTACGGATCGGCCGAGGACGTCGCCATTGGGAAAGTAATGCCTGGCAAAAGATTCATTCACTACGGCCATCAGCGCGCCGTGTTCGAGTTCCGGCTCGTCCCATAGTCGTCCTCTCTTGAGAGGAATCTGCAAAGTGCTGAAATAGCGCGAATCGACAAAATTGATGCTGGCCTTCTGGTCTTCCGACGCGGTTTTGCCTTGCAATTCAAAGGCCTGGTTCCAACCGCTGTCGGGCGGAGTGGCGTTGGTGGAGATGCCGGTTGAGATGACGTCCGGCAGGGTTGCGATCTTATCGCGAAGCTGGGTGAAGTAATTGACCCGTTCGGCCCAGGTGGTGAAGGTGTTTTCGTGGACGGGAATGCCGACGGACATGGTGTTATGCGGGTTGTAGCCGAGGTTCACGCGCATCATGCGCACGAAGCCGCTGATGGCCGCTCCAGCGGTGGTGAGCAGGAGCAGCGTGAGCGCAATCTGTCCGGCAATGAGAGCGGAATGAAAATGCCTGCCGCGCACGCTTCCTGCGAGTTTCCTAGTGCTCGACTGCATGACCTGGCTGATTTCCGGACGCGAAGACTGTAGCGCCGGGAACAGGCCGAAGAGGATTCCAGTAATGAGGGCAAGGCCGACGCTGAACAACAATACGGGCAGATGCACATGAAAGTCGGCTTCGTTGGGAAAGGCATCCTGCGGAAGACGCGTAATGATGAGGTTGAGACTCTGATACGCGAGGACGACGCCGAGACCAGCACCGGTGAGCGCGAGGATGAGGGATTCAGTAAGAAGCTGGCGAACGATGCGGGAACTGCTGGCTCCGACAGCCGAGCGCACAGCAAACTCATGCTGGCGGGCTGTGCCGCGCGCCAGCAGCAGAATGGAGACATTACCGCAGCCGATGGCCAGCAGCAGGCCGACGGCGCCGAACAATACATAGAGGGTTTTGCCAATCCGGTGCGAGATCCAATAATTCAGGTTCTGTATTTGTAGCTTGTACTGCTTGGGAAAGTGGTCCGGCGTCTGTTTTGCGAACTGCTGGAAGTAGGTCTGCAATTCGGCCTCGGCCGCAGCTTGCGTGACGCCGGCTTTCAGTTTGATCAGGGTGCCGTACCCTTCCGTGACCGAGGAAGAGAGCTTCAACGGAAGATAGACATCCGGACCCATGAAATCGGCATGAGGCGGCATGATGCCGATGACGGTGTAGGTCTTATGGACAAGCTGTATGGTCTTGCCGACGATGGAGCGGTCGCCATTATAGTGGCGATTCCAGAAGCGATAACCCAGGACAATGACGGGTTGTGGGTCCTGTCCGTCGGGGTCATCGGAGGGAAGGAAAAATCGTCCCGCCAAAGGCTGCACTCCGAGTATCTGAAACAGATTGCCAGTGAAATACATGGCCTGGACGTCTTCCGGAACATCGCTGCCGGTGATGGTGAGATTCCAGCCATTGAATGCCACGACATATTCAAGTGAGTGGGCTTTGGCGAGCTCGCGCGTCTGCGGGCCGTTGAGTCCATACCCCTGCCCATTGCCGGATTTGTCCAGCAGGGCGATGTTGGCGATGCGCTCCGGATGGTCGTATCGCCAGGGGTGCATCAGCACGGAATAGATGATGCTGAAGACGGAGACAGTCGCGCCGATGCCGAGGGCGAGCGACAGGATTGCGGTAAGGGTGAAGCCGGGATGAGCGCGTAACTGGCGGAAGGCGTAGCGAATGTCCTGCAGAAACGTTGTCATAATGAGCCTCCTTGAACGGACTGCCCTAAATTTCATTCACACCGTAACGCTGTTATTGGATCAACAGATGACGCCCTGCGCGCGGGCGCAAGGCAAGCCATGACCGCAACGACGATGAGGAGAAACGAAACGCTCAGGACCAGCAACGGATCCACAGAGCCGTGATCGATCCAGCGCGTCATGACGCGGGTGAGGCCGAAGCTCAGAACGAGACCTGCTCCAATTCCCAGCCCAACGCTCACGCCCGCCGAGGCAAATACGATTTTCAGCACATGCCGGCGAGGCGCGCCCAACGCCATGCGTATGCCGTATTCGCTTGTCCGTTGCGCGACTGTGTAAGATGTGACGCTGTATAAGCCCACCGCGCCCAGCGCCATCGCCAGAATGGAAAAAGCCGTAATCAGCATCGAAACCAGTCTTCCTCTGGCCCATTCGGGCTGACGCCTCAGCCAACCATCCAGGTCTTTGACCGCGCCGCTGGTCTCGCCGGATATCTGCTGGTCCGGGTTCACTGCGGCAATCTGCTGTTGGATGTCGCGCAGCATAGCGAGCGGATCGCCCTGCGTGCGTGCGAGGATATGTGTATACATCGGCATCTGGAGCGTATAAGGAGCGAAGACTGCCGGCTGGACAGGCCTGTCCAGCCCGTCATTCATGGCGTCTCCCACGATGCCGATGATCTGCAGCCATCCATCGCCGCCTGGCGCCAGCAACGAAGATGGAGGCTTGTTCTGCAACCGGGGCAGACGCACCGAATGGCCCAGCGCATCGCCATTCGGGAAATAACGTCTGATGAACGCCTGATTGACCACAGCCAATACCGCGCCGCGCATGGTTTCGGCGGGACTCCAGAGCCGTCCCTGGCGCAACGAAATGCGCAGGGTCTGAAAATACTGCGAATCCACAAAATTGGCCTTTGCCTCCTGCTGGTCATCGGGCGTTCTGCCCAGAATTTCGATTGGCTCCCTGGATCCATTGTTGGGCGGCGTGGCATTCGTTGAAATTCCCGCAGCGAGAACGCCCGGCATTTCTGTAATCCTCTCGCGCAGCAGCTCGTAATAGCGTGTCCGCTCCCCCCGGGTGGTGAAGGTGTTTTCATGCAGGGGAATACCCACCGAAACCACATGGTGCGGGTCAAAGCCTAAAGGAACGCGCATCGTCCCCAGGAAACCCTCTATGGCTGCTCCGGCCGCGGTCAAAAGCAGCAACGTAAGGGCAATCTGGCCGGCTATCAGCGTCGTATGCAGGTATTTGCCGCGCGCTGTTCCCGCCGCTTTGCGGGTTGCTGACTGCATGACTGTACTGATATTCGGGCGCGCCATTTGCAGCGCCGGAAATAATCCGAAGAGAATGCCGGTCAGTACCGCAATGCCAACGCTGAAGAACAATACCGGCAGGTTCAGATGGAAATCCGCTTCATGCGGAAAGGAGTATTCCGGCAGCCGCGCCACGATGAGGCCGACGCTTTGATACGCCAACAATACGCCCAGCCCCGCGCCGGTAAGGGCCAGCAGCAGCGACTCTGTCAATAACTGGCGCACCAGCCTGAATCGGCTGGCCCCTATGGCGGACCGCACGGCAAACTCATGCTGCCGGGCAATTCCTCTGGCCAGCAGAAGAATCGAGACATTCCCGCACCCGACCAGCATCAGCAGGGCCACCCCTCCGAACAGCAGATTGAGCGTTGACCCGAGTCTCATATAAGACCCATAGCCGAGGCCCCGCAGTCGTAATTTGAAGTCTTTTGGGAACTGGATGGGATTTTCTTTAGCGAAGGATTGAAAAAGCGGCGCCAGCGCGGCCTCAGCCGCCGCATAGGTTATGCCCGGTTTCAGCTTTGCCACCGTAAAGTAGTTTGCATTCTGGTCCCGCGCCGGGTCGAGCGGCAGATAGACGTCTCCGTCAATCCAGGTAAACCGCGGCGGCATTACGCCGAGAATGGTGTAGCTCCGGTGGTTGAGCTGTATGGTCCTGCCCACCACCCCTGGATCGCCGTTGTAATACCGCTGCCAGAAGCTGTTGCCCAGCACGGCGACCGGCGGCGCCTTTCCATCAGGCGCATCCGCCGGGGTAAACACGCGCCCCAGCATGGGAGGAACGCCCAGAAATGCGAACGTATCGTTTGGCGTGTCGACGGCGTATACATCTTCCGGGACATCCTGCCCTGTGGCCATCATGTCCCGTTCATCCACGCCAAGCACGCCCTCTACGACAGGCGACTGGCGCAGGACGTGTATCTGCGGCCACGTCGGCAGAACGAGATTCTCACCACCCGCGCGATCTGCCAGCAAAGGGAGGCAGATGCGGTCCGCGCCCGCATAGGGCCATGGATTAATAAGCGCTCCATAGATGATGCTGAAGACGGAGACGGTTGCGCCGATGCCAAGAGCAAGGGACATGATTGCGGTCAGGGCGAAGCCGGGGTGAGCGCGTAACTGGCGGAAGGCGTAGCGGATGTCCTGCAGAAACGTGTGCACAGGGATCTCCCTGATTGAGACGTAGGATCCGGCATTTGTAGGAGCAATTCATTCACCGAATCCGGACTTGCTTAACTGCTTGATTTCTCAAGGACTGGGCAGGGTGGCGCATGCTTTTGCTTGTCCATTCATGGACGAAGATGTTCGTAGATGGACATAAGGGATTGACCGGGAATGAGGAGGTTGCTGAAAAGGTCCGGACGGGGAGAAAAATTATCTCTCAACAGCGAAAGAGACTCCGGAAAAACTCGTTTAAGCGAAGATCCAATTAACTCAGGGGCTGAAGCCCCGATGTATTCTGAGTCACTTACGGCATGGCTGAAGCCATGCCCTTACGAGACTATTTATTTCGTGAATTAATGACTCACCGCTAAGAATGGAGATGCCAGTTCGTGCTGCTACTCAATCCGCAGGGCCTTCATCGGCTGCACCAGCGAGGCGCGGAAGGCCGGCACGATGCAGGCCAGCAGGGCAACTGCGAGCAGAAGAAGGCAGACGGCGAGAATCAGCAGCGGGTCGCTTGCGCCGGTTCCGATCCAGCGTGAAAAGAGGCCGTTGAGGCCAAAGCTCAGGACCAGTCCGATCGCCAAGCCTGCGCCGACGCTCACCCCTACAGTGGCGAGAACATTCTGCAGGATATGGCCGCGTCGAGCGCCGAGTGCCATGCGAATGCCGAACTCCTGAATGCGCTGGGCGGTGGAGTAGGAGACGACGCTGTAGAGCCCGACGGCGGCCAGCGCGAGCGCAAGCGCGGAGAAGACGCTGGAGAGCACAACGATCAGATGTTCCCGTTCCCATGCCGGTTCCTGCTGAATGCGCTCGTCAATGGACGCGACCGGATAGGCGACCTGCTGCTGAGGATTGATGCCGGCGACCTGGCGGCGAATGGTTGACTCAAGTGCAAGCGGATTCCCTGGAGTTTTCACCAGGATCTGTATCCATCTGATCACGTAGAGCGAGTAAGGGACGTAAATCTCAGGCTTCACCGGTTTGTCGACGCCTCCGTTTCGTGCATCGCCGACAACGCCGATGATGGGCAGCCAGCTATCGCTGCCTTCGACAGCAAGAATACCCGGCGGATGACCCTGAAGGCGGGGTATGCGCACGGAATGGCCAAGCACATCGCCGTCCGGAAAATATCTCCGCATGAACTCCTGATTCACAATGGCGAGCCGCGCGCCACGTTGCGCTTCTGCCTCATCCCATAGCCGTCCTCGCAGTAGAGGAATATGCAGGAGGCTGAAGAATTCAGGATCGACGAAATTGACGTTGGTAAGTTGCGCGCCGAAGGCGTTCCTGCCGAGAATTTCCATGGGAAAGTCCCAGGTGCTGACCGGGGGAGCTTTCATCGCCAGTGATGCGCCAGTCACTCCGTGTGTTCTGGCAATCTGGTCGCGCAATTCCGTGAAGTAATTTACGCGCGCCTCCCACGTGGGGTAGCTGTTCTTGTGGACGGGAATGGAGAAATCGGCGACGTTATGGGCATCGAATCCGAGATTGGTCCGCATCAGCGCGCGAAAGGCCTGGATAGTTGATGCAGAGGCGGTAAGCAGCACCATGGCCATAGAGATTTGCCCGGCAATTAGAACGGCATGCAACCGTTTGCTGGTGACGCTGCCCGCCGCCTTTTGCGTAGTCGTCTGCATGATCTCGCGGATCTCCGGATTGGCAAGCTGAAGCGCGGGAAAAAGACCGAAGAGAACGCTGGTGATAATCGCGAGCGCGACGCTGAATGCCAGCACTGGTACGTGTACGGGTATTTCAAGGCCGCGTGGAAAGAGCTGGAAGGGCAGAAGACTAACGACGAAGGGAGTGCCGCGGTAGGTTGCAATGACGCCGAGGACGGCGCCGGCGATGCCAAGGATCAGCGATTCAGTGAGAAGCTGGCGGACGATGCGTGCCCGGCCTGCTCCTACGGCTGCGCGTACCGCGAATTCATGCCGGCGGCCGGTTCCGCGCGCAAGCAGCAAAATGGATACATTCACACAGCCAATAACCAAAAGAAGGAGCACCCCGGCAAAGAGCAGATAGAGCGTGCTGCCGAGCGAGCGTCGAAACCGATCATTAATGCCCTGGATGTGGATCTCGAGGCCTTCAATCCAAAGATTCGGGTACTCGTGAATCATTTGCTGGAGAATTGGCCGCACCTCTTCCAAGGCCTGGGCCTGCGTGACACCAGGCCTGAGCCGCATGACGGTGATATAGATCGACGTATCTGTGGCGGCAGAGGTATCCAAGGGCACGTACACATCGGCGTCCCACCACGTAAAGCGCCGAGGCATGACGCCGAGGATCGTGTAGCTTCTATCATTGAGCCGCATCGGCTGGCCGATGATCGAGCGATTTCCGTTGAAGCGGCGTTGCCAGTACTGATAGGTCAGCACCACAACGGGCTTTGGCGCCTGGCCTGGCGGCGCATCGGAGGGAAGGAACGTACGTCCAAGGTAGGCGGGAACTCCGAAGAATGAAAACGCATTGCCTGAAAGATAGACAACATCGACATCCTGGGGAATATCGACAGTTGTATCTGCCAGATACTCTTCGTCCATCTGGACGAGGTCTTCAAAAGCGTGCGCGTTGCGCAGGTCGGCAAGATAGTCCCGGGCAACATAGACATCGTCCTCAAAGCCTGCTTTGTCCCGGCTGTAAAACTGTACGATACGGCTTGAGTGCGCATAGGGGGATGGATTGATGAGGACACTGTAGAGGACGCTGAAAACAGAGACGGTCGCGGCGATTCCCAGCGCCAGCGAGAGGATGGCGGTAACGGAAAAGCCCGGATGTTTCCATAACTGCCGGAGAGCGAAGCGAACATCCTGCAGGAAAATTGGCACAAAGCCTCAGGGACAGATGCTGTTTTCGACTTATGACTGACGACATAGTTTATACGAGCCGGGCCTATCTGCCGAATAGAAGCAGGCAACTGTAACGTTTTAGGACAGGGTCAGTGGCTGGAGCCGGCAGTTATCTGGAAAACGAGAAAGCCGACGATGCCAAGCACAATTGTGGCGAAGGCGAGGAGGAATCCGCCGATGACCAGATTGGTTGTGCGCACTTGCTCGGGTTTTGGCCGCGTGATGCCGAAGGTTTCGATGAATAGTTCGGTGATCCAGGCGAGCAGCTTCATGGGACTTTCTCTTGCGGTTTTCAGGATAAAGGCAAGAGCCCTAACTATAAAGCGCGTCCGGCTGCCGCGCCCGATGCCCAAGCCCACTGGAAGTTGAAGCCGCCGAGGTGGCCGGTCACGTCGACGACTTCGCCGATGAAGAAGAGGCCGGGAACGCGATTGCATTCCATAGTGCTGGAGGAAAGCTCGTCGGTGTCCACGCCGCCGGCGGTGACTTCAGCCTTGTCGTAGCCTTCTGTGCCTGATGGGATGATGGGCCAGCGGTGGAATTTTGATTCGAGCTGCTGGATGGCGTGGTTTGTCCATGAGGCTGGTTTTGCGAGCGCGATGAGGCGGTCGGCGAGGCGCTGCGGCAGGACTTCGCGCAGAAGGGACGCGGCTCTTCTGGCATCGCGTCCTGAAGGGCTGGTCAGCATTGCAGCTAAGAGCTGTTTTTGCGGGCCGAGATCGAGGTCGATGGTTTTTGATGGCTCCCAGTAGGACGAAATTTGTAGGATTGCCGGGCCGCTGAGGCCGTGATGGGTGACAAGCATCTTTTCGCGGAAGAACTGACGGCCAATGGATGCGGTGACATCGGTCGATACTCCGGCGAGGTCACAGAGATTGGCGCAGTCATCGTCTGACAGGGTAAGCGGAACCAGCGCGGGGCGCGTCGGAATGATGTTGATTCCGAACTGGCGCGCGATTTCATAGCCGAATGCGGTTGCGCCCATTTTCGGGATGGAAAGGCCGCCGGTGGCTATGACCAGCGCTTCAGTTTGAAAAATGCCTTTGCTGGTGTGGAAGGTGAAATTGCTCGAGTGCTCGATCTGCTCGGTGCGGGTGCTTGTGAAAATCTCGACTCCCGCGTCGGCGCATTCGGTGAGGAGCATGTCAAGAACCTGGCGCGATGAGTGGTCGCAGAAGAGCTGGCCCAGAGTCTTTTCGTGATATGCAATGCCGTGTTTTTTGACGAGATCAATGAAATGCCGCGGCGTGTAGCGGGCCAGCGCGGACTTGGCGAAGTGTGGATTCGCGGAAAGGAAATTATCGGGACGGCAGTAGATATTGGTGAAGTTGCAGCGCCCTCCCCCGGAAATGAGGATCTTCTTGCCGGGACGGTCGGCGAGTTCGAGAACAGCGACACGACGGCCTCGCTTGCCTGCTTCGATGGCGCACATGAGTCCGGCTGCGCCTGCACCTAGAATGATGGCGTCGAATTCGCGCGTTTCGTGGAGCATCAATCTTTGATCAGCGGGCCTCTGCGGTTGTATGGCGTGGGGCTTACCGCAGAGAGCGCAAAGGGAGCGCGGAGGTTCGCTGAGGACGACTTCACATCAGCCGTGTAGGATGCGTGCTGCGCCGCCTTCAGGGCCTTGTACTTTAATGCGCTTCGCCAGCCCTAAAGTGCCGAGCAGGCGAATGCACCAGTAGTTGAAATCAAGCTCGTACCAGGCCATGCCATGGCTGGCGGAAACGGGATGCGCGTGGTGGTTGTTGTGCCAGCCTTCCCCTCCGGTAAGCAGGGCGACCCACCACAGGTTGCGCGAATCGTCGCGCGTAGAAAAGCGCTTGCCGCCCCACATGTGCGTCGCGGAGTTGACCAGCCAGGTGACGTGCATGCCAACTGCCACACGGAAAAAGACTCCCCATAGAATCCACGACCATCCACCTGCAAGGAAAAGACCGATTCCGAGAACGGTGACGGGAACCCAGTGATAATGACTCAGCCAGCGGTAAAACTTGTCTTTGGCGAGGTCGGGAGCGTAGCGTCCGAGCAGCTCAGGATCTTCATTGTGGAGGGAGCCGTAGAGAATCCAGCCAATGTGCGACCACCATCCGCCATCGCGGGGAGAGTGCGGGTCGCCTGGCTTGTCGGTCAACTGATGATGCAGGCGATGCACTGCCACCCAGTAAAGCGGGCCTCCCTGAAGCGAGAGCGTTCCGCAGATGGCCATGAGATATTCAAGCCATTTTGGCGTGGTGAAGCCGCGATGCGTGAGCTGACGATGGTAACTCACGGCAATGCCGATGTTCTGGCCGAGCACCCAGGTCACGGCGAGGACGATGAGCGCTGACCAGCGGAAGAAAAAGAAAGACGCGATGGCTCCGATGTGGAAGACAGCGATCCAGATTCCAAAGACCCAGTTGAACTTGCCGGAGGGCTTTTGCAGAAACAGCTCTGCGCTCGGAATAGGGGCGGGGGCAACGTGGGCGACTGGCGCTTCTTCGGTAAGTACGGGCATGGTTCTCTGCAAGGCTCTCCAATTTCTGACGATACTTGCCCGAAGAGGTGCGGCTTGTAAGACTTCCGTAATTTTCTGGTTTGGGTGGCGCTCTGCCGTGTTTCATGAGGATAAAGTCACTCCGCTCATGATTGACCAGGGCTAAAGCCCCTTTAATTTTGCCCGCCGATTTCACCGGGCCAAAGCCCGGTGCTTCTACCAAATACTATTTATGAGAAACACTTCGGCTGGTGCTGATGCGCAAATCGCGCAAAACAGATCCTTCGCTGCGCTCAAGGATGACAACTCTTTAATTGGAGAGCTCGCGGATTTCAGTGGCGATGCGCACGGATTCTGTCTTCTGCAGTGGCTCTTCCATCTTGCCGAAGATCATTTTGCCGGATGCGGTCTGCAGGACCGAGGTCACGCTGATTTCGACCGAGCGCCCGATCATGCGGCGCGCGTGGTCGACGACGACCATGGTGCCATCGTCGAGATAGCCGACACCCTGGTTGTACTCCTTGCCTTCTTTCAGGATGGCGATGTTCATCTTCTCGCCGGGGAGCACGACGGGCTTGAGCGAGTTGGCGAGGTCGTTGATGTTCAGCACTGAGACATGATGCAGGTGGGCAACTTTGTTCAGATTGAAATCGTTGGTGACGATTTTGGCGTCGAGTTCCTTGGCAAGCTCGATGAGCTTGAGGTCAACTTCGCGGATGTGGGGGAAGTCATCTTCGACGATCTGCACGTTGAGCAGCGAATTGGATTGCATGCGCTGCAGGACGTCGAGGCCGCGCCGTCCGCGCTGGCGCTTTGAGCCGTCAGAAGAATCAGCGACCATTTGCAACTCGCGCAGCACGAATTCCGGGATGACGAGCGAGCCGTCGAGGAAGCCGGTGTCGGCCATATCGGCGATGCGGCCGTCGATGATGGCGCTGGTATCGAGCAGCTTAACGTTGCGCCTGGTTTGGCGTTCTCCATTGAAGAGGTCGCCGAGGGCAGAGAGATTCAGCATGTCGCCCTTGCTTGTTCCCACGACCAGGCCAACATAGGACATAAGCAGCAACACGAAGATTTGCAGCAAGCTGCGCGTGTTGCCCGCAGGCAGGCTGTTGGCCAGCACCAGACTGAAGAGAAACGCGCCGAAGATTCCGAGGATGCTGCCGAGGACTGCTCCGATGAGGCGCCGCAGGCTGAGCGCGCGTACGCGCATCTCGAAGATGATGACCAGGGCAGCGATTCCGGTTCCGGTGACGGCGGAAAGCCAGCCGGGAAAATTGAGGATGTGAAAAAAGTAGCAGACGGCGGCGAGAATAAGGACAAAAAGAATGCGTATCAAAACGAGGTCCATAAGGAACCGCGGCTCCCGATCACGCAGGCGGTGTTTTCAGCACAGGAATTGGTGCACCGTCTGGCACGACGGGAGTATACGCATCGGGGTATGGCTTCGACAAACAAAACGGCGCGCTCGAAAGCGCGCCGCTGGTTTGGGTTAAGCGGGTCAATATTTCGGCAGTTTGGGATCGACGTCCGTGGCCCAGGCGGTGATGCCGCCTGCGAGATTGGCCACGTTCTTGAAGCCGTTCTTCGCCAGCAATTCTGCGGCATTCTGGCTGCGTCTGCCGGTCTTGCAATGGACGACGATCTCGCGGTCGCGGTCGAGTTCGCCGAGACGGCTGGGCAGGTCGCCGAGCGGAACGAGCTTCGCGCCGATGTTGACGATCTGGTATTCGTGCAGCTCGCGCACGTCGAGGACGAAAACGTCTTCGCCGGCGTCGAGACGGCGCTTGAGCTCAACAGGCGTGATCTGCGGAATTCCGTTTTGCACGGTGGCTGGTTTCTCGGTTTTGTCCTCGGGGAATATACCGCAGAACTGCTGGTAGTCGATCAGCTTCTTCACCGTCGGGTGCGTGCCGCAGACCGGGCAGTCGGGGTTCTTGCGCAGCTTGAGCTCGCGGAACTTCATGCCGAGCGAATCGACGAGCAGCAGACGTCCGATAAGCGGATCGCCTTTGCCGAGGATGAGCTTAATGACTTCCGTCGCCTGGATGACGCCGAGCAGTCCGGGAAGGATGCCGAGCACTCCGCCTTCCGCGCAGGAGGGCACGAGTCCCGGTGGCGGCGGCTCGGGATAGAGGCAGCGGTAGCATGGGCCGTCCTCGGTGGCGAAGATGCTGGCCTGGCCTTCAAAGCGGAAGATGGAGGCGTAGGCGTTGGGCTTGTTGCCGCTGAGCACGCAGGCGTCGTTGACGAGGTAGCGCGTGGGGAAGTTGTCGGTCCCGTCGGCGACGATGTCGTAATCCTTGATGATCTCAAGCGCGTTGGCGCTGGTGAGCATCGTCTCGTGCTTCACGATGTTCAGGTACGGATTGAGCGCCTTCAGCTTTTCAGCGGCTGAGTCGATTTTCGGGCGGCCCACGTCGTTGGTGCTGTGGATGATCTGGCGCTGGAGGTTGCTCTCGTCAACCACATCGAAGTCGACCAGGCCGAGCGTGCCGATTCCGGCCGCGGCCAGGTAGTAAGCGAGCGGCGCCCCGAGGCCGCCGGTGCCCACGCAGAGTACTTTGGCGGCTTTCAATTTCTGCTGGCCTTCGAGTCCAACTTCTGGCAGAAGCAGGTGCCGCGAGTAGCGGGCGATTTCAGCATTTGTGAGCTGCGGCTGGGCCGCCTTTTCTTCAGTGAGTGTTGGCATTTCGTTTTTTTCCTAGTTCTTCTTTAGATCACTTATTTCGATGCTGGAAAGAATTTTTTCCAGGCTGGCGTGAACTTGCGAGAGTTCGTCAGGTGTTATGTCTCGCGTATTGTCTTTTACTCCGCTGCAGATTGTATGAATCGCGAGGTCGAACAGGTAGCAGGTCTGATTTCGATAGGTTGCATACACATCTTCGCGTATCTGGTGGCACATCCCCGCGCTCTCCAACTGCACATGTTTATATTTGATGCCATTGATTGTGGTTGGCTCCAGCGAGTGTGCATTGGCATCGCCGCGTGGGGTTAAGGCGGGGCAGATTTCAGCCGTGGCTGCTTTGTCTTGCGCGTAGACAAATTCCGCTCCGTTCAAAGTTGTCTCTGGATAGGGATTGAATTCCCCAGCGTCCTTGAAGAACACGACAGCCTGGGGCGACCGATATGGCGCTGTGATACTTGACGGTGAGTAAAACTCATTTTCAGTACTGAAATTCCATATTGCCGGGTAGCGAAAAGTAACCCCATCGGAGCCAGAGAACTGCTTCATCGAAGAATTGACGAGAGTGACCTGCTGCGCCTGTGCCGCAAGCACTGTGCCGAGTAGCAATGGAATGATTTTCAGCATTGGCAAGTCAAGTTCTCTCTAATGCCGGGCAAATGCGAAAATGGCCCCGGGCTGAAGCCCCCTTCGCTACTCCAGATATTCACCGGGCTAAAGCCCGTGCTTCTACCCGGTTGTTGAGGCTAAACCTTTGTCTATAGGCAATATGAATTTCACCATCCTCGGAAGACTTTCGTCTATCCGCAACATCTTACGGGCGCGAAGCGCATCTGCCCGTGCGGTTAGCACCCGCCGGCGATGGAAGGGATGATGGAGAGCGAGTCTCCTTCTGTCACCGATGTTGCTTCCCTTTCCGGAAGGTAGCGCACATCTTCGTCGTTGAGGTAGACGTTCACGAAGGCGCGGAGCTTTCCTTCATCGGAGTAAAGGTGCCTTCTCAGATCGGGGTGCTGCGAAGTGAGCGCGTGGAGCGCGTCGCCTACGGTCTCGGCGTTGACCTGCACTGCGTCCTTCTTGTCGACATACACGCGCAACGGCGTAGGGATGAAAATCTTCATGGTCAAAATCCTTTTTGGGTGATGACGTGATAGGTTCATGCGCGGACGGCTCTGCGTCCGCCGCGCTGGAAGTCGGCTAGCCGGCGATCAACATCGCCCGGCTACCAGTTCCTCCACCTGAATCGTTTCGTCCTCAAAGGATTTGTCGTCTTCGCTCGTTCCCGAGAGC
>NZ_DASQIX010000117.1:0-14244 GCF_035631355.1 Alloacidobacterium sp. | reverse complement strand
GCAGCGATTGGCGATCGTTGTTCCTTGCTACAACGAGGAAGAAGTGCTGCCGGAAACGGCTTCATGTCTGGAGTCTTTAATTCAAGAGCTAATCGCGGCTGGTCTCGTTCGCGAAGTTTCCCTCTACTTTATTGATGATGGTTCGACAGACCGCACATGGGACCTGATTGAAGTGATGGCCGCCGGGGACAGCCGCGTCCATGGAATCAAGCTTTCGCGGAATTATGGCCATCAGTCCGCGCTGCTTGCTGGGCTGATGAATGCGGAGGGAGATGCAGTCATCAGCATCGATGCCGACCTGCAGGATGACCTCTCTGCAATGAAGGACATGCTGGCCGCTTATTCTTCGGGGGCAGAGATTGTCTACGGCATAAGACGCGAGCGTTCCGCTGACACGCTTTTCAAGCGGGGAACGGCTGAAGGATACTATCGGCTGCTGCAGACAATTGGCGTTCGGCTGGTCTTTAATCATGCCGATTACAGGCTTTTGAGCCGGAGAGTGATTGAGGCGCTGCGCGACTACAAAGAAGCTAATTTGTTTCTTCGCGGGCTGATTCCACAACTTGGGTTCAATTCGGCAACGGTGTATTACGACCGCCAGGAGCGTTTTGCCGGGGAGTCCAAGTATCCCTTCTCAAAGATGCTTGGTCTTGCCATCGAAGGTGTCACTTCATTTTCGGAAGTTCCACTGAAGCTGATTACCGTGCTGGGAATTCTGATTTCGCTGGTCAGTTTTGGCCTGGCTCTGTGGGCCTTAGGCGTGAGAATTCTGAACCCGGCTGCGGTGCCCGGATGGGCGTCAATTGTGATTCCGCTGTATTTTCTTGGCGGGATTCAGTTGCTTTGCATGGGAGTGATCGGAATTTATCTGGCGAAGGTATATTCGGAGGCCAAAGGGCGGCCAAGATTCATTGTCGAGAAAACATTGTGAGCGAGGTTCTCCGGATTAAGATTGCGGCGAACTGCTGGGAGTACGGGCAAGAATCACCGAGACATTGTCTGAATAGATGGTCTTCCAGCCGTGTAGCAAAGGCAGAATTTTTACGACAGATTCGCCCTTGTCCAGCAGGCAGAAACGAATGCTGTATTTGTCCAGGACTTCATTCGGGTCGCCCTGCATCATGATGAACTTCCCGTAATCGCCGAGCACTCCTGCCCACTCAAAAATGTCTCCGCGTCCGTCGATGAAGACCGGATGTTCGGGCGCAGCCCAGATCAGATATCCGCCATAGGCATACTCGTTGAGCATATTGCCGGAAAGATGGTGGGCATTCATGAACTTGACAGCCTTTACCGGGCTCGATTCCTCAACCTGTTGCGCCAGGGCCTGCCGACGGGGAAACATCCAGAAGAGGGAGAGCAGTGACAGCGTGATAATCACAGCATTCGGCAGCCAACGGTCTTTCTTTCGGTCGTAGTTGTCCCAAGCAGTTGACAGCAGTCTGCACAGAGTGGGGGCGACCAGGATCCCGAAGACGAAAGTCATGCGCTCATGATGAACGGCAAACCATGTGGCAGCCGCAAGCAGCACCAACTCATGCCAGAAAAGTTTCGAGCGCTGGATAATGACTGTAAGGAAAATACCCGCAATAGCAGCCATCAGCACGATTCCTCGTCCGCTGGTCATCTGCAGCGGCTTCCATTCCGCGATGCTGCTGAGGTTGACGGGCAGGTGCAGCATGACATCTAACGGATACCGCACTAGCTTGATGCCCACGGGGTTGAGAAACAATGCCGCGGCAGAAGCGGCCAGCGCGAATCCCAGAAAGAGACGGCGGCGCGGCTCCCAACTCGTGGATTCGAGCAGACCCATCTCGAAATTAAAGAACGAACAGAACAAAATCAGTCCGGCTACGCCCAATCCGAATGAAAACGATCCGTGACAGTTCACCCAAAGCGCAAACAGAGGCGGAAGCCAGAAGAACCAGCGCGGACTGCGGGTGCGTCCCAAATGAAGTATTAGCAGCTCAACGATGAGCAGCAGATAGCCGATCATTTGCGGCCGCACCGCATAGCCAACCGTTGCAAAAACCCAGATGATCAGCGCTCCCGCCCACCCGACTTTCGCATTGCCTGAATAAAGCGAACAGAGAGCGTATCCGGCGATGAGTAATGCCGAGGTAAAGAAGCACATCCAGAACATCAGGCCGGAATAGCCCGCCCATCGATAAGCGCCATAGATGAGCGCTTGCGAAAGCCATTCCTGCGGAACGGTGCTGTGATGATTCGTTGTATAGGAAAATGTGTCAGTAGTGGGTACGCTGTGGGTGGTCCAGATGACTTCACCCATCTTGAGGTGCCACCACATGTCCGGGTCATTGAAACGAGACCGCACGGTCAGCAGGGCCAGGACGATCAGAAGACAGGCCAGGACGGCAGGGAAGGAACAGACGCGTGCCAGAACGACTGTGCGTTCAGGTGCGGCTGTCTGCTCGACAGCAACAGACGCGGTGCTCATACTGTGCCGGTGTCGAAATCCCGCCCTTCAGATTCAACCATGACTTCTTCCATAGGCTGGTCGGCAAGCCGGATCAGCCGGTGCAGATAAGCACGGGAAATAGAAAGACTGCGCGCCGCGAGCGTTTTGTTTCCATGGTGCTCACGCACGGCAGTCGTTGCCAGCTTGACCTTGTAGTCGCGCAGAAGCCGCTCGAACGAACCGTCGGGGTGATAGTCGTTGATGTTGATGACGTCATCTTCGCGGAGATTACCCGGCAGGTCTTCGGCGCGAATGTTATTAGTCTGAGAAATGATGATGGCCTGCTGTATGACGTTCTCGAGCTCGCGGACATTGCCTGGCCAGGAATAGTGCTGCAGCATCTGCATCGCGTCCGGCTCGATTTCGTGCATCGGCTTGGCATACTCCTCTGAGTAGCGCTGCAGGAAGTGCATGGCAATGGCGGGAACGTCTTCCGGATGTTCCTGCAAAGCTGGCGCGTCGATTCGCATGACATTAATGCGGTAGTAAAGGTCTTGGCGGAATTTGCCCTGTGCCACCATTTCAGCCAGATCGCGGTGCGTCGCGAACACAAGCCGCGCGCGTAGAGGAATGATACGAGTGCTTCCGAGGCGGGAAAATTCGCGCTGCTGCAAAACGCGGAGCAGCTTGACCTGAGTGCTGAGGCTCAGTTCGCCAATTTCATCCAGGAAGAGCGTGCCATCGCCTGCCTGTTCCAGATAGCCTTCGCGCGCGCCAACGCTTCCGGTAAAAGCGCCCTTTTCGTGGCCAAATAGCTCGGATTCGATGAGTGTCTCTGGGATCGCCCCGCAGGAAACGGCAACAAACTTGCGCGTGAAGCGGGCACCTGTATTGTGGATTGCCCTGGCAATCAGCTCCTTGCCGGTCCCGCTCTCTCCCGTGACCAGAACCGAAGCATTAAGATTGGTGACGCGGCGAACCAGCTCGTAAACGCGCTGCATCGGCTCGGAATGCCCGATCATCTGATCGCACTGGATGGCGAATTTGCTGATCCCGCCGGTATTTCCCGGTTTTTCCTGTGCGGTATTTTCCGGCTGCGGCTGCGGCTGTTCTGCCTTAGGCTCCCGCGCAAACAAGCCATTTTCATGCGCACGGTAGAGCATCGCCTTCAGCTCACGAACCGATGGCGGCTTACGGCAATAGCCATGCGAGCCAAGCTGCACCAGTTCTACCGCTGCCGGGCGAAGGCTGTCATCGGCCATCACCACCGAGGGGATGCGATCTCCAGCGATGCGGCGGCAACAATCCATCCGCCGATCGAGAGAACCGCAATTGGAATCCAGGTCGAGAACCACCACATCGCAATCCTGCGAGGCGAGCAGTCGAGAAATTCCGTCCTCTTGAGATTCGAGGACGACCTGAAAATCCTTACCCAAAGCAGAAGAAAGAAGAGGCTGCAGTTTCAAGTCCTCTGAAAAAACCCCGATCCTCAACATTAGTCAGCATTGCTCCTTGATTGCACTAAAAGATGCAGCGAAAGTGGAAACCCTTTTTTTTAGTAGGGAACAATGCTCTAGGTTTCCACCCTCTTTCGCCTGAACAATGGTCGCCTGCCTGCAGATTTTAGTCGTTGCTCTACCACACCTTTGTCTTTGCTCTAGCGCACACACGCCAGTCACAAGCGTTTAGCAGTTGCCGAAGTCAGCGTTGCTCCTTCATTGCGCCAAAAGATGCCGCGGAACCACTGCCAACATCACACAAAGCGGTGTCTGCGTTTCGTGGCATCGCAAGTGGGGGAGGGAATTTTGTGGGCTGCGATACAAACTGTTTTTGACAGCTTGACTTATCCTCGCCTAAAGCAATGGAAAGTCTCACTACCGATGTTCATCTATCAGGTGGTGTGTCTTATATAAATATCGGATTCTGTCAAGAAGGTCGATAGTACTTCGGTAACATTTTCCAAAAATAGAAGTAATTCCACGTCGGATATTGCTAACAGTAACTCGACTTTTGCTCCACCTAGATGACGCGACGATTCGCGGTGAAAACCAACTGCCAGCCGCTAACATCGGTTGTTTCATCCAGATAACTCGACAAATGGCATTTCAGTTGCACTGAGGCCCTGCATGATCTACCGCAAACTGGACGCGCTTCTTCTGATGAGCGCCGTTGCCATAACTCGCTTTGCCTTTCGAAGCCACTACCTTTACGACATAGATTCGGTCAATTTCGCCCTCGGGATGCAGCATTTCGATCCACGGGTTCATCAGCCTCATCCGCCTGGTTATTTCCTTTACATATCTCTTGGCCGGCTATTGAATCTCCTGTTTCATGATGCCAATCTGGCACTTGTGGTCTTGAGCATCGTTGCCAGTTGCGGGACGGTAGCCCTTATCTATTTTCTGGCTTGGGATTGGTTCGATCAGAGGGCAGCGCGGTTTGCTGGCCTGCTTTTCCTGTTTTCGCCGCTCGCATGGTTTCATGGCACAGTCGCGCTGACTTATAGCGTTGAGGCTTTCTTTTCCGCACTTCTGGGGTATCTATGCTGGCGTGTCTATTGCGGGCGGCGCAGTTATATCGTGCCGGCTGCAGTCACTTTGGGGTTCGCCGCCGGCGTGCGGCCATCGTCATGTCTGTTTTTAGCGCCGCTTCTTCTTTTTGCTTTAAGCAGGACAAAGATGAAGGGAATATTAGTTGGAGTAATGGCTCTTGCTGTGGTGGTTTGTAGCTGGTTTTTACCTATGATTTCCGCAGCCGGTGGAAGTAGGGCTTATTTCAGCGCGCTATTGTCATTATGGCAAGCAGTCCCGGCAAAAGACACGGTTTTTAACTCTTCTCCTGCCACTTCGATCGGCCGCGCGCTCACAATTGTCTTTATCTACTTTTTGGTGTTTGGTGCGGCTTCGCTGGCTCCGCTTCGCTGGCCGCGAGGGATTGATGCATCCGACCGGGGGAAGAAGATATTCAGCATTATCTGGATTGCTCCGGCGTTGTGTTTCTTTACGTTCATCTTCCTTAAGTTCGTTAACAGCGGCTATCTGCTGATTATGGCGCCTGCGGCGTGTGTCTGGCTCGGATCAGCGATTTCTGATTGGTATGAGAATGGCGCTGGATCGAAAGCGTTCAAGGTTGCAGTAATGGCGCTTGGCGCAGCCATCAACGTCGTCATTTTCATTGCGGCGCCTCTTTATTGCTCGTACCGGTCCGTCAGGCGATTTGAGGCTGAACTGCAGGACGTTGTAACGGCCTTCCTGCAGGTGGCTCCAGCCGGCAACACCTTGATCGTCGGGTTTGACTCGCATTTCCTGGGCTATCGCCATGCGGGCTATTATCTGCCTGCCTATCTCACCCTGCAGTCGCCAGCGGTGAGGCTGAGGGACGGGACGCGCATCTTTGCCATGCAGGGGCGCGGCACGCGCCTGCTCTCCGAACTGCCGGTTGGCCCGTGGACCCAATTCGTATTCTTCCCGCTTCCGAATCAGGGCGCTGACTACAAGGAGCACTTGAGGGAAGCCATGAACAAACTTCCCGGTGGAAGCCTGCGAACGATTTCTGCAAATGGTCATGACTTTGTCCTTGGCCCGATTTCTGATCTGCCATTGCTGTTCCCAAGGGCGTCGACAACGACAAAACAGGGTCGCTAGGGGTGTATATCTGCTTTTCCACTTGGGCAGTACGGCTGTAAACGGACGTGCACACTCCCTGGTGGGGAGAGAGCTAAGGTCCTGAATCCAGACGCTCAACAGTCTTTTACGGTTTGGACGGAGAATTGCTTTTTCCATAGTGTTCCACT
The DNA here is from genome assembly GCF_035631355.1 of Alloacidobacterium sp. Classification (NCBI taxonomy): domain Bacteria; kingdom Pseudomonadati; phylum Acidobacteriota; class Terriglobia; order Terriglobales; family Acidobacteriaceae; genus Alloacidobacterium; species Alloacidobacterium sp. The sequence continues at coordinate 8,032 of NZ_DASQIX010000117.1, read as the reverse complement.
CCCGAACTGTTGAAGAGAGTCCGAGTATGCACTCAACCGCCTGGTGGCCAACCCTGATTGTTCTCGTCATTGCGACGTTTACCGATCTGCGCAGCCGCCGCATTCCGAACTGGCTGGTCTTCCCCTTCATGATTGCTGGGATGGCTGTTTCGGGTTGGCTTCATGGGTGGAACGGGTTGGGTCACAGTCTCGCTGGCTTTGCATTAGGTGGCTTGCTCTTTGGGGTTTTGAGCATGATGGGCGGCATGGGGATGGGTGACGTAAAGCTATGTGCCGCTATTGGAGCCTGGGTGGGGCCGGGACAATTGATGATTGCCCTGGTCCTTACAGGCATCGTCGGAGGCATTATGGCGCTAGTCTGGGCCGCCTGCGGAGGCTTTCTTGGCGAGTTGTTCAGCGGCGCCGGCGACCTGGTCTTTGGCCTGAAGAAACGCGGACTGCGCCCTCATCCGGAATTGGTGCTGGACAATCCGCTGACACGCAAGATGCCGTATGCGCCTGCGATTGCCATTGGAACACTTGTATCTTTTTTTTCGCGTTGATCGGGAAATGAAAATGACGACTGCTTTGCTCGCAATATATCTCCCCCGTAACCATCAACGGGAGTGCTGCGGCTGGCAGGGGGCCGTAAGTCAATGATATCGACCTTTACCCAGAACCCGGATGCTCTCGGCGCCCACGTCTTGTCGATCGCGTTGATTGGCCCAGGGGGGACATCTCGCAGCGCTATGACAAGCGCCTTGGCGGAATCACAGGCGAATGTAACCCGGGAATTTCCATCTTATCCTGGCCTGGACGACTTGCCCCAGATGCTGAATGCTGAGTACGACGTCATCATTATTGAGCTGGACAGCAATCCGGAGCACGCGCTCGAACTGGTGGAGAACATTTGCGGCAGCAGCTCGGCGACCGTTATGGTTCATTCCGCACAGTCGGATGCGGAGTTATTGGTCCGTTGCATGCGGGCAGGTGCTCGAGAATTTCTCAACGCTCCAGTCATTCCGAGCACTATTGCCGAAGCACTGGTGCGTGCCTCAGTACGCCGTCCTTTGGGCCGCCCCGGCAAGCGGGCAACCGGGAAGCTGGTAGTTTTCACCAGCGCCAAGGGTGGCTCCGGCGTAACTACGGTGGCGAGCAACTTTGCTCTGACTCTCGCACGCGAATCCGGTCAGAGCACGGTATTGATTGACCTAGACCTACCTCTTGGGAATGTAGCGATTGACCTTGGAATAACAACGCAGTTTTCTACCGCAAACGCAATTGAGAGCTCGGATCGATTGGACTCGAACCTTCTTGCCACGCTCTTGACCAAGCATCGCTCAGGTCTATCCGTACTAGCCGCGCCCGATAGATATACCTCGATTGATGTATCGGACCAAGCCGTTGAAAAGTTATTAAACATTGCCCGGCAGGATTTTGACTATGTAGTTGTTGACGCCGGCTCAACCGTAGGATCAATGTGCAAGACGCTTTTTCGAAGCGCCAACATTGTCTATCTGGTAACGCAGGTCAGCATCTCCGGTTTGCGCAATTCCAATCGCATCATTGCTGAATTTTTTTCCTCGCCAGGCGGTCCTGAGATTGAGATTGTGCTGAATCGATTTCTGCCGCGTTCGCTGGGCATCGACGAAGAAAACATAACAAAGGCACTGACCCGGCCTATCCATTGGAAGATTCCGAGCGACTACATCGCTGCCCGGCGTGCCCAGAATACGGCCACTCCGCTCGCAATGGAGGATAGCCCCATTTCCCAGGTCATTCGGCAGATGGCCAGAACGGCGTGCGGCTTGCCCGCAACCGCAGACAAGAAAAAGAAATTCGGACTCTTCTAACGTATGGGCGTTTTCGAAGAGATTGAACGGATGGCATAAGCGTGGAAAATACAATTCTTGAAAAGTTCAAAACGGAAGTACACCGGACGCTGATCTCGAAGCTCGATCTGGAAAAGCTTTCTCGCGTTAATTCCAGCCAGGCGCGGCAGGCGGTTGCCGCCATGGTCACTGAAATTATCAGCGACCAGAGGGTGCCGTTGAATTTCAGCGAGCAGGAGAAGATACAGGCCGACCTTCTTGATGAGGTCTTCGGCCTCGGGCCTCTGGAGCCGCTTCTGCGTGATTCGAAAATCTCCGACATTCTGGTCAACGGCAAGGACAGGATATTTATTGAGCGCGGGGGTCTTCTGCAGAGAACTGGAGCATCATTCCGCGACGATCGTCATCTTCTGCAGGTCATCGACCGCATTGTGTCGCGCGTTGGACGCAGGGTGGATGAATCTTCGCCAATGGTGGACGCTCGTCTGCCCGATGGCTCCCGCGTCAACGCCATTATTCCGCCTCTGGCCCTCGATGGGCCGGCATTGTCGATTCGCCGCTTCGGGACCGGTCCCGTCGGAGCAAGCCAACTCGTAGAATTGAAGAGCATTTCACCAGAGATGCTGGAACTAGTGGCCGGCGCGGTGCGCGCGCGCATCAGCGTGTTGATTTCCGGGGGCACCGGCGCCGGTAAAACGACATTTCTCAATATTCTTTCTCAATACATTCCGCAGACCGAACGCATCGTCACCATCGAAGATGCGGCCGAATTGCAACTGGCGCAACAGAACATTGTGCGCCTGGAGACGCGCCCGCCGAACATCGAGGGCGTAGGGGCCATTCGTCAGAGACAGCTGCTGATCAACAGTCTGCGTATGCGTCCGGATCGCATCATCTTGGGCGAGGTCCGTGGAGAAGAAGCCTTTGACATGCTTCAGGCCATGAACACCGGTCACGAAGGTTCGATGGCGACGATACACGCGAACACGCCACGCGATGCCCTGTCGAGGTTGGAATCGATGGTTGCGATGACAAACATGAATCTGCCGGAGAAATCGGTGCGCCAGCAGATCGCTTCGGCAGTCACGGTTATCGTTCAGGTCTCTCGAATGAGCGATGGCACACGTAAGGTAGTCAGCGTTTCTGAGATCACGGGCATGGAGGAAAACGTGATCACTATGCACGAAATTTTCGCCTTCAGGAAGAAGGGCATTGGTCCGGACGGCAAGGTCCAGGGTGCATTTATGCCGACGCAGATCCGGCCCAAGTTTCTTGAAAGGCTGCGTGTGTCGGGGATTTTATTCCCGCAGAGCATGTTCGAACGTGTGACGGAAGTCAATTAAGAAAGGCAAAGGTCGATAAGTATGTTATTGCCGCTCCTGATCGTATTTTTAGGCGCATTTGTGGTCCTGGCGTTAGTTCTGCTGGGAAGCGGCGTTGGCGTATCCAAAGAGACCAAGAAGACCCTTGCTGTTCTCGCGTCGACGCTGGCCGTCGACAAGCCGGAGAAGTCTAAAGACCCAGTTGTTGATATCCGCAAAGAGGAGTTGTTTAGCGCGATACCCTGGGTCAACCGCTGGCTGTTGAAGCTTGATGTCGCTCCGCGCTTGAGCCGGCTGCTTTACCAGGCCAATTTGAAATGGACCGCGGGAGCGCTGATCCTGACGTCGGTTACGTGCTGCGTGATTCCCGCATATCTGATGTATGTGCGATCCACAGGAGTGATTCTGGCATTGCTGATTGGTGCGCTTTCGGGCTTCACGCCGTTTGTTTACGTGCTGTGGAAGCGAAAGAAGCGCTTTGACAAATTCGAGGCGGAATTGCCTGAAGCACTTGACATGATGGTGAGCGCATTGCGCGTAGGCCAGAGTCTGGTTTCCGCTCTGGATCTGGTGGCAAAGGAATCCCCCGACCCAGTTGGCTCCGAATTCAGAATCTGCTGCGAGGAGCAGAACTACGGGCTCGAGTTGAGAACTGCGCTGCACAACCTGCAATCCAGGGTTCCATTGCAAGACCTGAACATGGTAGCGACGGCGATTCTGATCCAGAAAGAGACTGGAGGAAATCTTGCGGAAGTTCTTGACAAGGTAGCCAACGTGATTCGCGAGCGGTTCAAACTGAAACGCCAGATCAAGGTTCATACCGCACAGGGACGTATGACGGGTTGGATTCTTTCTTTCCTTCCTGTGATGCTTGGATTAGCGCTGTACTTGGTCAACCCGGACACGATGAGTCTTTTGTGGAAGCGCGAAATTGGCATAAAGCTACTTTATGCTGCGGGCTTCATGATGATTACTGGAGCTTTGATTATTCGCAAGATCGTTCGAATGGACGTTTGAAGGGTTAGCTATGGGATTTGCGGCAATTTCGTTTCTCGTCATCTTCCTACTGATAGGCAGTGGCGGACTCCTGCTCTTCTATCGCGAGGCGATGATGAAGCGTCTCAGCGACGTGGTTACGCCACGCGCAAAACAGACGCGCTTGAGGGATGCCTTTCAGCAGACGAGCTCCTCTATTAGCGATGCGATGGGCCATTTGGAGCGCATTTTGCCAAAGAGCCAGACGGAGATTTCAGTTGTTCAGCAAAGATTGGTTCGCGCTGGTTATCGCTCTGAGTCTGCGCCGAAGTTTCTTTTTGGAGCCAAGGTACTGACCCCGCTGATCCTCTGCCTTCTGGCGATGGTTTCGGGCTTAGGGAACTTCAATCCCTTTATTGTTTATGCCTTTGCCCTCGGGGTGGGATATCTTGGTCCAGATTTTTGGCTGGGACGAAAAATAAAAAAACGGCAGGATCGGATACGCCGCGGGCTGCCGGATGTATTGGATCTGCTTGTTATCTGCATTGAAGCCGGCTTGAGTATGGACCATGCAACGGCGCGTACAGCTAAAGAACTGGAAAGCGCGCAGCCGGACATCGCCGATGAACTGGGCGTTACGGTGCTGGAACAGCGTGCTGGCGTCTCCCGAGGAGAAGCCTGGAAGCATTTTGCCGAACGAACTGCAGTGGAGAGCGTGCGTGCTCTGGTCAACATTCTTATTCAATCAGAAAAGTTTGGAACGAGCGTCGCCAAGACCTTGCGCACTCATTCCGAAACATTAAGAACGCAGCGCCGCCAGAAAGTGGAAGAGTTAGCGGCGAAGACCACGGTCAAGTTGGTCTTTCCGCTCGTCTTTTTCATTTTCCCGTCGTTGTTCCTGGTGACACTGGGGCCGGCCGCTATTGTCATGGCGGAATCATTTCACAAATATTTTAACCACTGAAGGGAAGGAGGATAGACATGGACAGCGTATTAATTATCCGGGTAGTTGCCGGTGTTCTCTTTGTCGTTGTGCTGGGCATTCTGATCCAGCGGCGCAGAACGCGCGTTCAGTAGTCAATAACGCCAGCGTGCTTGCGGTCAGGGCGTTGTTCTCTATATTGGGCCACGACGGGGCAGCTTAAGCTGGCTCAAGTTTCGAAGTAATAGCATCGGGCATGCTCGATCGAGTGCAGAGGGAAGGAGGATGGACATGGACAGCGTAACGATTATCCGGGTAGTTGCCGGCGTGCTCTTTGTCATCGTGTTGGGCATTTTGATCCAGCGCCGCAGAACGCGCGTTCAGTAGCCAAGGTTCATCCTGGTTCGCCTGCATTGCTCGAAGCCAAGAAAGAGTGTGACGCAGGGAACGACCTGGCGTATGGTGCTCCTTCATGGAAGGAGTATGGGCCCTGTTTTCTGATGCGGCATGGTCAAAGGGATGGGCATGCCGCCCAGAAAAAACTCAAGCGCGACCTGGATGCGGACACAGATCCTGGCCCTGAAAATTAACGCGCCCGTTTTGCGGGCACACAACCACGGGAAGGAGGCGTATTGGAGAAGAAGAAGTATTGCATATATAACCAGACGCGCGAATGCTTTCTCAGCTTGAACATCACGCGCGCCGATACGTCCTTCGAGCGCCTCAAGGGTTTGATCGGCAGGCTACGGCTCAGGTATGACGAGGGGCTGTGGATGGTGCCCTCCAGCGGAGTGCATACCATTGGCGTGCTGTTCCCGCTCGATCTGATTTATCTGGATGAGGATTACCGCGTTATTCATTGCATTGAATACTTTCGTACATTTCGTATCGCGCCTTTGCGCACCAATGCAGCAAGTGTGTTGCAGTTGCCTATCCATACGCTCTACTCTTCACAGACGCAGCAGGGAGACCAATTACTGATTTGCCCGCCTGAAGAAATGGAATCGCGGCTAAATGAGCAGGTCGCCTATCACCACAGCATGAAGGAGCGAGCAGGGTAAAAGTAATTATCAAGACGTTATTATGAGGAAGCTAATCGGTATTTATCTCCCGATGACGAACGGTCCCCTCGACATGTAATGTCCCCCCTCGTTACCTACTTCTATGATGGAGAAAGTGCCACTCCGGCAGCACATAGGGTTAAAGACATAAGCTCGACCGGGCTGTATCTGCTTACCGAGAGGCGCTGGTATCCGGGCACTCTGATCATCCTGACGCTCCAGATGACTGAGGTAGCGGATGGAGGTGCTGAAACCACCATCGCCGTCATGGCCAAGGTCATTTGATCCGACTCGGACGGCGTTTCTTTCAAGTTTATCTTTACTCCGTCTGGAGCCGGGTGTCAGCAGAGCAAAAGCCTGACGCCGTTATTGAAAGAAGTCCAAGGAAAGGCCCGTTAGCAACGGGCAATTTTGTGCCGGATCAGCAGCAGTGGATAGCGGAAGGGCGTCAGAGTCGAACAGCCGAAGACCTGCGGAAGCCCGAAGAAAGACGGCAGCGGAAAGCAGCGGATGATCCGCAAAGGTTAGCAGCGGAGTTGGCAGCGGAAGAGGGGCAGCGAATAACTCTGGAGGATTTGGAACGGCTAGCAGTGGAAGAGCGGCGGCGACTAGATGCATGGTTGGCAGCGAAAGAGTGGCAGCAACTGTCGGCAGAAGAGCGTAACCAGCGGAGGAAGACTTAGAATCAGCGAGGCAGTTGCCGATGGAGCTGTGGCATGTGTGACCTCAGAGAAAAAGGATGTTCCTCCCACAGCATTCCAGGTTCAGAAATCCCCTATAGATAGAGCCACTCGGAGCATCGCTCCTAAAGAGACAAGCAGGTCTGGATATCCTGCACCGTCTCGATTACGTTTCCCGAGGAATAATCAGCAATACTTCAACGGCGGTAATTTGGCCGTCCTGCGTTGCGGGACGAAACTGCCATTGTTGAAGCGCGCTCAGGACAAAATGTGATTGCGCGAACTGCTGCGGAAAGACCACTGACAGCTGCTCAAAATGCCCTTTGGTGTTGATCATCCCATGAACCAGGATGGCGTCGCCATTTGTGTCGCTTGGCGCCAAGTGAGGCCGAACGACGACAAATGGCCACGGAGCGTCGGGACGCACAGCGTCTCCTCCGGCGGCCGCTTCGGCGTTAAGCGGCAACGAGTACTGAAGAATCCAGCTTCGGGCGAGGCCTACATGGAGATAAACAGTGTATGCCAGCCTGTCTGTCCACGCGCCTTGCGCTTCCGGATACTCATCAGCCGGAGAAGAGCCAACCACCACAACCCCAAAATGGCCGTCTCTTGGCAGCATAATGCGTGAATAGGCAGGATCATTGCCAGTGCCGTTCTGTCCGGCTATTCCGCTGCCCGCAGTCGCATCGCCCTGATCGCCTAAAGTCTGGCCCGCGCCGGCTCCAGGTTGCTTGTTTGCCTGGTTTCCACCACCGTCCTGCGGAGGGGTTTCGGGCCTTTCGGGCGCCAGCAAATCGGTTGAGGATGAAGGGGCGGTTTCGTTGATCATGGGCAAGGGAACCGCGCCTTGCTGCAGCAGCACATCCGAGAGAGACATGACGCGTGCAGGCGTCGGTGGGGTGATGGACTGCGATCCTGTCTGCGGAACCTGATTGGCCGCGTCTGGCCGGTAGACAGTCATTGGTGATGAAGTGCTCGGGGACGGCATCGGCAATTCCGTTCGAAACGGATTGGGAGAAACCCTCATGTCGGCCAACTTCAGCTCAGGATTTGGAGGGTCAAGAGAAGGTTCGACACTCGCGTTCGTCGCCTCCTGTAGGGGTGGCGGAACAATCTTTTCTGTCGGATTATTTTCTGTGGCCCACAGCAGCGCGAGCGGGACAGGCATCTTCTGCGGAATTACAACGTTCGGCGGCAGGTCAGGCTGAACTAGTGTCTGTGGCGCAGGCGTCAGTTGTGCTATGTGGCGGGAACCGGAGGG
>NZ_DASQIX010000116.1:0-26571 GCF_035631355.1 Alloacidobacterium sp. | reverse complement strand
CGTATTCAGAGATGCGGTCGCGTACATCGGCGAGTTCCTTGAGCAGTTCGTCGATCGAGAGTTGGGTGAGGCGATAGAGCTGAAGTTCGAGGATCGCGTCGATTTGGCGATAGCTCAACGTCAGCGTAGCCGAGATGAGTGTTGCCGGATCGATGGCGTACTTCGCCGGATCGAGCGTGACGCCCTTGAGCGCCTGATCGCGGACGGTGATCGTCTTGCCGGAGAAGAACTGGAAGAGATTCTCGCGGGCATCGACACGTGAAGATGATCCGCGAATAATCTTGATGACATTGTCGAGGTGATCGAGCGCAATCTGGTATCCGATCAAGATGTGCTCGCGCTCGCGCGCCTTGCGCAGCAGGAATGCGGTGCGGCGACGGACGACGTCAATGCGATGATCGAGGAAGTGACGGATCGCGTCGGGCAGCGAAAGTTCGCGCGGCTGGCCATTGACCACGGCCAGGAAGATCATCGAAAAGCTCTCCTGCATTTGCGAGTGTTTGTAGAGCTGGTTTAGGATGATCTGCGCTTCGGCGCCGCGCTTGAGCTCGATGACGATGCGCATGCCGTCGCGGTCGCTCTCGTCGCGCACATCGGAGATGTCATCGATGACTTTCTCGTTGACCAATTCGGCGATGCGCTTGATGAGCGTGTTCTTGTTGACCTGGTAGGGTATCTCGCTGACGATGATCGCCTGGCGCCCCTGGTTCATGGTCTCGATGGCGCATTTGGCGCGCATGAGGAAGCGTCCGCGGCCCGTTTCATAAGCCTTCCTGATGCCGCTGCGTCCGTAGATGAATCCCCCAGTGGGGAAATCCGGCCCCTTAACATGTTTCAAAACTTCATCAAGGCCGGCTTTCGGGTTGTTCACCATTTCAATGGCGGCGTTTACTACTTCCGTCAAGTTGTGCGGCGGAATGTTTGTCGCCATGCCGACCGCGATGCCGTTCGCACCATTGATGATGAGATTGGGAACGCGCGCAGGAAGAACTGACGGCTCGAAAGTGGACTCATCGTAATTTGGACTGAAGTCTACCGTTTCCTGATCGATGTCGGCGAGCATTTCGCCGGCGAGGCGCGTCATGCGGCACTCGGTGTAGCGCATGGCCGCAGGCATGTCGCCATCGACCGAGCCGAAGTTACCCTGGCCATCAACGAGCACATACCTCATGCTGAAGGGCTGCGCGAGACGCACCATGGTGTCGTAAATAGCCGAGTCACCGTGCGGATGGTAGTTTCCCATCACATGGCCGACCACCTTGGCGCACTTGGTGTACTTCTTGTTGTACTGCAGCCCCATGTCGTGCATGCCGTAGAGAATGCGGCGATGCACCGGCTTCAGTCCGTCGCGCACGTCAGGGAGGGCGCGGCCAATGATGACCGACATGGAATAGGCGAGATACGACTGGCGCATCTCCTCTTCAATGTTGATCGGGACGAGGTTGGCTGCACCGGGTCCGATTGGGCCGTCACCGCTGCTGCCATTGCCGAGGGGGAGCTGAGGGTTCTGATCGTCTGCCATAGATAATTTTTCGAGTCTCAAACAGCCCGGACGGAGAGTGGGGTCTGAATCGGGCGAATGGAATCTATCTTTATGATACTAAAATAGTTACGCCTCGGCAATGCGGCCTTAGTCTATTGGATTCAGGGGTTTGCAGACGCGGAAATTCGACCTTCGGAAAATGTTCGATACACTGAGGTCAGACCGCCACCAAACGATGCCGCCTTCGACCGCCCACAGTGTCCGCAAATTCCGCTTCAATCGTCCTCAACAGATCGCCGCAGCATTGCTTTTCATCCTGCTTGCGCAGTGTCTCTGGGTGGTGAAGCACCAGACTCTCAGTGGGACGGATTATCAATATGCGCGCTGTGGGCGCGAGATGTGGGAGCGGCCTTCGCCACTCGCCGGATATTTCACAACTTGCGGAAACATTCATGACGGCACACTGGCCTATCGCGCAAGCGGACTGCCGCTGACCATCCAGAGGATTTTTGCCGGGCAGGAGTCGTCCACTTCTACCTGGGAGATGCGGCATGAGGTGAGCTATGTAAAGCTGCTGATGCGGCTGCCGTTTATTCTTGCCGGACTATCGCTGGGAGCGTGTCTCTGGTGGGTGACGCGGCGCCTCTTTGGCAATACAGGCGGATATATTGCGCTGGCGCTTTATTGTTTTGCGCCGCCTATCATTCATGCGTGTACTTATCCCAATAATGAAATACTGGCGGCTTTCGGGTTGTTTGCCGTCATCTATACAGCGATTGGCGTGGCCCATGCCATGCAGGGACCGAAAAACAAGTGGCGGCCCCGGATCATTCTGCTGACTCTGGCTTTTGGATTTACTGCGGCTGCCCATGTGTCCGCATTTTTGCTGGGGCTGATTCTGGCAATCGGATTCATGGCTTATGTTGCCGAAAGCAGGCGCGCTTATCTTCCCACGCTGGCAATTGTCTGGATCCTCGGGGCGTTGTTTATTCTTTTTGCATCCTATGCTTTTCGTCCGGACGCCTTCAGCTACGTCTTTCGCAGCCAGGCCGCGAAGTTATGGTTCTCAGTTGAGCAGGCGCGCGTTCTTTTTTCGTCTCTTGTGAATGCCGGGATAACGATTGCTGCCATCGGCGCGATGGGGCTGTATCTCGTCTTCAGGCGCTCGCGCTACTTTGGAAATACAACACCGTTGCTGGTGGCCGCGCTTTTGCTTGTTCTGGTCACAACCGGAGTGCAGAGCGAGCCGTGGCTGTGGGCGCTTCCGTTTTTGCTTGCTTTTATCGGCGGCGTATTCGCCGATGTGTTGGAGACGCGGTACCGGAAGGCTTTCCTGTGGGTAACTGGCGGGATTCTTCTGGCCCAGGCCGCATTGTGCGTTGCCGGTCTGCCCCTGCTGTGGCAGTAAGCTGCTACACTCCGAGTGAATGGCAGGCAAGGTTGATCCGGAACGGCTGGTAAGCGCTGCACGCGCCGAGGACGAAAGCTCGTTTGAGTTGAAGCTGCGCCCGCGATGGCTGCGGGAATTTATTGGCCAGCAAAAGGCAAAAGAACAACTGGCGATTGCGCTCGAAGCGGCGAAAAGCCGCGGGGAGGCGCTCGATCATGTTTTGCTCTTCGGACCTCCGGGGCTGGGCAAGACTACGCTGGCGTCGATCATTGCCAACGAATTGGACGTAGGCTTTCAACAGACATCCGGCCCGGCGCTGCAAATTCAGGGCGATCTGACGGCGATCCTGACCAATCTGCGCGAGCGTCAGGTCTTGTTCCTCGACGAGATCCATCGCCTGCAGCCGGTGTTGGAAGAAAAGCTCTACACCGCGCTTGAAGATTACAAGCTGGACATCATCATCGGGCAGGGCCCAGCGGCGCGCACCCACGTCATGGACATCAAGCCGTTTACCTTTGTTGCGGCCACGACCCGGCCCGGACTGCTTTCGTCGCCGCTGCGGTCACGATTTGGAATTCTTCTGCGGCTTGAGTTTTACACGGACGACGACTTGCGCTTTATCGTCGAGCGTTCGGCTGAAGTGCTGAATGTTCCCATCGATGAAGATGGAGCGGCTGAGATTGCCATGCGCTCGCGTGGAACTCCGCGCATCGCCAACCGCCTGCTGCGCCGCGTGCGCGATTTCGCCCAGGTGCGCGGATCAGGAAAAATTGACCGCGCAACGGCAGAGCAGGCGCTAAAGCTGCTGGAGGTGGACGCGCATGGGTTCGACGAACTCGACCGTCGGCTGCTGATGACGATCATCGAGAAATATGACGGCGGTCCTGTTGGATTAAACACACTGGCGGCAACGTTGGCCGAAGAAGAAGACGCGCTAGAAGAGGTGTATGAGCCATTTCTGATCCAGATTGGCTTTCTTGATCGCACACCGCGCGGACGCGTCGCGACGCGGCTGGCTTATGAGCACTTCGGCCTTCCGCTGCCGCGAAAACAAAATTCACTCTTCCAATAGGAGACAGCGCCATGGCCAGGACTGAATCTGTAATGCTCGCGCTCGGGACAGAAGCTCCGGACTTCAGCTTGCCAAACGTGCTTACCGGTCAGAATGTGAGCATGAGGTCTGCGGCAGGGCCGAAGGGGCTGCTGGTCATGTTTATCTGCCGACACTGCCCTTTTGTGAAACATGTGGAGACAGAGCTGGCCACGCTTGGACGCGATTATGACGGGAAAGGCATCGGCATTGTCGCCATCAGCAGCAATGACGCGGCGAATTATCCTGACGATGCCCCGCAAAGTCTGGCGGTGCAAGCGCGGGAGCTGGGTTTTCCATTTCCCTACTTATATGACGAATCACAAGAGACGGCACGCGCCTTTGACGCCGCCTGCACTCCTGATTTCTTTCTGTTCGATGACAATTTGAAATTGGCATACTGCGGCCAATTCGACGACAGCCGTCCAGGGAACAACATTCCTGTGACGGGAAAAGACTTGCGCCATGCAATGGACGCGGTCATTGCCGGCGAGCCGGCGCATCCGATCCAGAAGCCGAGCATCGGGTGCAACATTAAATGGAAGGACTAATCTTTCTGGGCGAATAACCTGTTTTAGATTCTTCGCTTCGCTCAGAATGACATAGTTGCGGATTGTTCCTAATTACAACGAAAGCGACTTAAGGTATTCACGGAATTGCGGACCGAGGTCGTCACGCTTCAGGGCGAAATCGACTGTTGCCCTCAACATGCCGAGCTTGTCGCCAGCATCATAGCGGACGCCTTCAAATGTGTATCCATAGACCTTCTCGGTTTCGAGCAGACTTTTGATGCCGTCGGTCAGTTGCAGCTCGCCGCCTGAGCCAAGAGGAGTACGTTCCAGCAGATCAAAAATTTTCGGCGTGAGAATGTAACGGCCGATAATCGCATTTTTTGACGGCGCTTCGCGGTGTTTGGGTTTTTCCACCATACCTTTCACATCCATCACGCGCGGATTTTTTGCAACCGGACTGCCGTCGAGGACTCCATAGGCGGAAATAGCAGGTCCATCGACGATCTGGGTAGCCAACACTGATCCGTGAAGCTGGTTGTAGACTTCAATCATCTGCTTCAGGCAGGGCACCGGCGAGTCAATCACATCGTCGGGCAGGATGACAGCGAAAGGCTCGTCACCTACCAGGTCGCGCGCCATCAGCACGGCATGGCCCAGGCCGCGCGCCTCTTTCTGGCGCACATAAGAAAGCTCGACCATGTTTGAAACGTTGCGCGTAACGGCGAGCAGCTCTTTCTTACCGCGCCGCTCCAGAGTCGTCTCCAACTCAAAGCTCACATCGAAATGGTCTTCGATGGCGGATTTACCCCGGCCCGTTACGATGACGATCTGTTCAATGCCGGCAGCGAGTGCTTCCTCAACACCATACTGGATAACCGGCTTGTCTACGAGCGCCAGCATTTCCTTGGGAATGGACTTTGTGGCCGGAAGGAAACGTGTTCCAAAACCAGCGGCTGGAAATACTGCCTTGCGCACTTTCTTGTTCATGCTTTTTTCTGCTCTTTCCCTTCGAGATATGTGCAAATCGTTGGTGTGGTCAAAGCCACCGAAATAGGATGCAGATTTGGTTGTCAGAGTGTTGGCGAATTGTCGCCAAGTAGCGCTTGCCGCACAATTTTTATTGGAGCGCCGCCCTGCCTCATGAAGTTGTCATGAAATCTCTGCAGCGAGAAGCTGGGACCTTCTTTCTTTTCAAGGTCCGCGCGCAGCTTCATGATCTCAAGCTTGCCCAGCGTGTAGTAGAGATAAGTTGGGTCTGAAGTCCCGCGCTTTGTCTCGACCAGGCCGACTGAGCGCGACTGGTAGCCTTCTTTGACGAAGAAATCGACGGCCTGGTCGAAAGTCATTTCGCCGGTATGCATTTTGATGCCGACGATGAAGCGCGCATCCCGCAGGAGCGCGTCCTGCAACTGGCCGAGACGAATCAGATGCGCCTCGCGCTCGTCTTTTGCGCCCGCCCCTGGCTGTCCATAGCCTGCGTCGAGCATCATCTGCTCGCAGTAATGCGCCCAGCCTTCGACGTTCGTGTTGGCGGTGATAAGCTTGCGCACTTTGCTTAACGGAGCCGAGTTCACCCACAGGAATTGCACATAGTGTCCGGGATAGGCTTCGTGCACGGAAGTGCTGATGACCGTGCCAACGTTGAATGCGGCCATGTGTTCTGCAATGTGTTCCGCTGTCCAGCTCTTTTCCGGCAGCGTGACGTTGAAATAGGCCGTGGTTGAGTGCGTCTCGAATGGGCCGGGCGTGTCCATGGATGCCTGTGTGGTTGCCCGCATGAATGGCGGTGTCTCTTCCAATGTTGGCCGGACTTCGGATGGAATCGTGATGATGTGGTTTGTGTTGATGAAGGAAATCAGGCTGCTGAAAGTATTGCGAAAACTCTGTAGCAATTGGTCGGGGTCTGGATGAACTGTCGCTAACTCGGCCAGCACCTCCTGCGGGGTCTTTGACGGATCAACCTCTTTGGCGACGCTGGCAAACTGAGCCTGGTTTTTATGCAGATCGGCGTAGGCGATATCCAAAAGCTTCGGCAGTGGAGTGTCCACCATCTCGTCGTATTCGAGCTTCTTCGAGAAACTGTCCGCGCCAAGGCGGAAATCGCCATTCGAGTGTGGCAGCAGGTCTTGCTTCAGCCACGACTCGTAGCTTTTCAGCTCAGCAATAACGTGGGCATTCGTTTTTTGAAATTCGGCTTTGGTCGTAGGATCGGTCGCGCTTTTAAATGCTTCAGGAACATCATTCTCAAAAAAACTGATGATGTCCGGCAGTTGCTCCAGCGCGATCTCTGTGTAAATGCGCGGCGGATTTTTCAGGTTTTTCCGCGCAGCCGCAAAGGCCACTGGCATCTGCTTTTCGCGCGCTACTAGAGAGTGCAGCCGCTCGTCGGGTGGAGCGAAGTTGCGCTCCATCAGCACAAAGGCGCTGTTGGTGATGCCACTTGAGTAGTTGTCGGGATTCTTCTCCCAGGGCTTGATGACCTGCAATGTCAACAGCCGACTACGAATATCATCGAGCACCATCTCGCGATCGGCTTGCGTTGACTTGTCCATCTGGAACGCCGGCTGGCCTTCAAATTTCTTCTCGAAACCTTGCAGCGTGGTGATCTGCGCATCCACTGTGGCGCGGCTGTAATTTTCGAGCTTGGAATCGTATTGATGCAGGCCAGCGCTGGTGCCGAATGTTGGGTTGTAGGCGAATGTGGACTGCTCAAAATACTGGTCGGCCAGGGCGCGGAACTGCGCGTTGGGGTCGGAAGCCTGCGCTCCTGCAGAGATTGTTGCGGCCATCAAGCCTCCAAAAGCAAATGAAAGGAAGATCAGGTTCTTTCTCAAAAGCGGCCTCGTTTCAATTAGCAACCAGAAATAATCTCATTTCGCGACGGCTTGTTCCACTGCAAGTTCGTCAAAAAGCAGGCGTATTTCCATCAGGACTTCGTCGGGCTTTGTCTGCGAAAGCGGATATTTCAACACGCCTTGTGGAGTAAATTGCGCGCCGCGCCTGGCATTTTTGGCAACCAGCTTCATCAGGCGGCCGGGATCGATGCCGGCGTTCTCTGTGAAGCGGATGTGCAACTGGTCTCGCTTGCGGTCGACCTGGGCCACGCCGAGCCGCTCACACTCGGCCCGCAAAAGCGCGGCCTCAAGCAGCAGTTTGACACCATCAGGCACAGGACCGTAGCGGTCTTTTAGTTCGGCTTGGACGTCGGCAACCGCGCCTTCCGTCTGCGCTCCGGCGATGCGTTTGTATATCCGCAGCCGCTGGTTCTCTTCTGTGATGTAACTTTCGTCGATGCGCAGGCTGATGCCGAGGTTCAGGTGCGTTACCGGGACTTCAACGCGTTCCTCGCCTTTGAGCTTGGCAACAGCTTCTTCCAGCATGCCGGTGTACATCTCAAAACCGACTGCTTCGATGTGTCCGCTCTGCTCGCCTCCCAGCATATTACCGGCACCGCGCAGCTCAAGATCGAGTGCGGCGATCTTGAAGCCTGCGCCGAGGTCGGAAAATTCTTTAAGCGCAGCCAGCCGCCGCCGGGCGACATCGGTCAGCTCCTGCTCGGGCGGAATCAGCAAATACGAATATGCCCGCCGATTCGAACGGCCCACGCGTCCGCGCAGTTGATAGAGCTCTGACAATCCATGTCGGTCGGCGCGATTGATGATGATCGTGTTCGCGAGCGGTATATCGAGGCCATTCTCGATGATCGTGGTTGCTACAAGAACGTCGTGTTCATGGTGCATGAAGGAGAGCATGACTTTTTCCAGTTCGCCTTCGCTCATCTGCCCATGGCCGACCGTGACGCGCGCGATCGGCACCAACTCCTGAATCTTGGCGGCAATTTCGTAGATCGTCTCCACGCGGTTATGGACGAAGTAGACTTGCCCGCTGCGCTCCAACTCGACTTCGATTGCCGACCTCATCAGCTTCTCATCGAACTTGGCGACGACTGTCTGGATGGCCATGCGGTCTTTAGGCGGCGTCTCAATGACGCTCATATCCCGCAGGCCGACCAAAGACATATGCAGAGTGCGCGGTATCGGCGTTGCCGACATGGCCAGAACGTCGATGGACTGGCGCATCTGCTTCAGGCGTTCCTTGTGGCGCACGCCGAAGCGTTGCTCTTCATCAACGACGAGCAGACCGAGATCATGGAACTTGATGTCTTTTGAAAGTAGTCGATGCGTGCCGATCAGAACGTCGACCTGGCCGGTCTCGACCTTTTCAAGGATCAGCTTCTGTTCCTTCGCGGTGCGAAAGCGCGAAATCATTTCGACCGTGATAGGAAAAAGCTTGAAGCGGTTCTTGAATGTCTCGAAGTGCTGGAAACTGAGGACTGTGGTCGGTGTAAGCACTGCCACCTGCTTGCCGTCCTGCACGGCTTTAAAGGCTGCACGCATGGCCACTTCGGTCTTGCCGTAGCCAACGTCGCCGCAGAGCAGGCGGTCCATCGGCATGTGCGACTCCATGTCGCGCTTGATGTCGTTGATGGCCGATATCTGGTCGTCGGTCTCGTTGTAGTCAAAGGCATCTTCGAATTCGCGCTGAAATTCATTGTCGGGAGTAAAGGCATGGCCCTGCGCGGCCTTGCGCTGCGCGTAAAGCTTGAGCAGCTCGTCGGCCATGTCCTGCATGGCCTTCTTGACACGGGCTTTCGTTTTTGCCCACTGCTGCGAGCCGAGCCTGTTCAGCACTGGCGCGGCGCCGGTCTCACTCGAGCGGTATTTCTGGATGAGGTCGAGTCGCGTGAGCGGCACATACAGGCGCGCCTGCTCGGCGAACTCGAGGATCATGAACTCGATATTGACGCCGTCCTGGGAAATTTCCTTCAGGCCCATGTAGCGCGCTATACCGTGCTCCACATGAACAACGTAATCGCCAACTGCCAGATCGCGAAAATCAGAGACAAAGGCCGCTGTCTTCGATTTCTTCGGCACGGGACGCGCGGAGACGTCCGCCTCATCGGACAAGTCATTCGCGCCGAAGACGACGAGGTTCGCTTCCGGCAGGCTCACGCCATTCGAAAGTTGGCTGCGCACCAGAATGGGCGTGCGCAGGTCTCCGGCCAAGTAGCTCGATTCGTCGTAGATGGTCTCGCTGCCTGCATGTTGAATGCGGCTGCCAAGCCGATAAGGAATCTCATATTCGCGCAGCAGGCTCGCCAGCCGCTCTACTTCGCCCTGGTTGGGCGCGGCGAGCAACATGCGCGTCTCCTGCTGCATGAGCGTGCGTAACTGCTCGATGAACGCCGGAATCGATCCGTGAAAGCGCAGAGTGGGCCGCGAGGAAATCTCGATTTCGCCGAGGGTCTCGTCTTCTTCCAGCACATCGATAGCGCCGAGCTGGTCGATATCGAGTCCGGAGTGTGAAGCAAGTTGCGCCTGCAGTAGTTCAGGGCGCGCGTAAATGTCATGCGGCTGGATGAGCGAGCCGATGCCGCTGCGCTCGTGCCTCTGCTCAATCTTGTTCCACCAGCGGTCAAGCTGGTTTTTGATCATCGCCGGCTCTTCCACAAAAAGCGCGCAGCGGGGAAAGAGATCGAGCAGCGTTTTATCGGCTCCGGCAACGGTTGAGAAAAATTCCCAGCCGGGAAAGACGCTTACGCCGCCCGCAGACACCGCTTCGGCTACCAATTCGGGATCGTCTGTCGATTCAACCCGTGCTCCGCTCAACCGCGCGTGTACAGCGGCGAGAAGACGTTCAGTAATCGGGGTTTCAGTCAGGGGCAAAAGAACAGCTTCATCCAGTGGTGTTGAAGACCGTTGCGACTCGGGATCGAACTTGCGAATCGAATCAATCTCGTCACCGAAGAACTCAATGCGCACCGGACGGTCAGCTTCCGGAGAATACACATCGAGAATGCCACCACGACGCGTGAACTGGCCCGGCATTTCGACGATGTCCATCGCGGTGTAGCCAACGCTGGTTAAATGAGTGATGAGTGCATCGATGTCGACTTCTTCGCCGCGCCGCAGGGTGCGCGCCAGATCGGCATAGTATTCGGCCGGAAAGAACTTCATCGCCGCCGCTTCGACCGAAGCAATCACGATGGACGCGGCGCCGGTGGCCATCTTCCACAGCGTTGCTGCGCGCTGCTCTTGTACTTCCGGGTGCGGAGAAAGATTTTCGAATGGCAACACGTCGTGGGCCGACAGTTTGAGAACACCCTCGGGAGCGATGGCCCCGGTCAGCTCGCATCCTGCGCGCAAAGAAGTTTGCAGCGTGTCGGCCGCTTTATTGTCCGCAACCACTACAACAACGGGCACATTAGCCGCGCGCGCGAAGAGCGGAAGATACAGAGCGCGGGCGGTCGATGTCAGTCCGGAGACACGACGACGCCCACGGGCAAGGGCGAGATGCCTTCGTGCCTGTTCAAATGATGAGGAATGCTCCAGATCCGCCAGCAACTCGCGGACAAACGGGAGGATCATGCAGCTCTAGTTTATCAGCGCGGGATTGATTGGATGCGGACTGTTCTGGAGGAGTTAATTCTGCCAGTTCACGGTAACATTTCCCGTTCCACTCACAGGAACCATGAAGCTGTGATTGTTGCCGTTCTCCCAAGTGACGCTTCCATCTGCGGCGATCTTGATGAATTTGAATTGCACTGTCACACCCGCCGGCAGAGAAACGTTCAGGAACCAGTCCGGGTAGTTGGGGTCGAGCATGGGGCCGACCGCCGAATCAAAAGTGGTTCCCCAGTTGCCCAGTTCAATGGTGTTGCCGGTGAGAAAGATATAGTCGCCAACATTTGTCGATGGGGCGTGGTTCACTGTGAATGTGACTGGAACCAGCTTTGCTGTGAGCACAGTGAACTGGATGGTGTTTGCCTTTGCTCCGGAGGCCGCCGTCAGTTGCACTGGATAAATGCCATTCGCCACATTGGGGACTGTGAACGTGACAGAGGCGTTGGACCACGACTGAATCGCCGCGGCTGCGCCGTTCACAGCAACACTTCCCGGTCGAGAACCAAACTGATCGCCGGCAATGGTGACGGACATGCCTGGCTGACCTATGGTTGGCCCGATGGAGCCAACGGCAGGCCCAGGTGTGCCTCCGGCAATCTGCCAGACAGAAACTGAATTTGCGGGGATGGTAAAGGTGCCCGCGGGATTGTTGCCGCCGGACCCCGATTGCACACTGAGCGACACCCCATTGAGAAGACCGCCGAGATAGTCGGTGTAAGTACCAGCGGGAAGAACGGTGTTAAGTCCAGAGATGTTGTAAGTTGCCGAGCCATTCTTGTTAATGGCTACGAGAACCACATCGTTATAAAACTGCCGCTCATAGATATAGACATCATTGTTGATCCACCGCTGCTTCCAACTTCCATAGGCGATGGCATCGTTTGACTGCCGCAGTGCAGCCAACTTTCCAATGAGCGTATAGGCCGAGGTCTTATCGAAGCTGCTCATCCACACGCGGTCATATGGATCGTTGCCGTTGCTTGTGTCGATGTGCAGATACTGCTCGTCTCCGTAAAGAATCACTGGAATACCGCGGCAGGTCAGCAGGAAAGCCAGCGCTTCATGCAAGCGATTCTTATTGTTGTTCAAGGTCAAAAACCGCGATTCATCATGGCTGTCAAAAAACGTCACGAGATCGTTCTGCCACACGAAGTTCGCATTCTCGGTTGTGATCGCCGAATCCAGTTCTGAAAAATTCTTGTCGCCGGCAAAGACATCTCTCATGGCCTGGTTTACGCCGAAATCGAGTTCGCTGATACCGCTCTTGTTCGCGAACTTATACGCATCGTGATACAGAGGGTCGCCAGAGTTGTTATTGAACCATTCACCATAAAGAAAGCTTGGCTTGTTGCTGAAAACGATGTTTGCGAGCGAATACTCCCAGCCCCAGGTAGCGTGCTTGATGGCGTCCAGACGAAAACCGTCAGCGCCGTGCGCCTGAAATTGCTGCATGGCCGTCTTCAGGTAGTTGTCGATGGTGGCATTTTCCTGATTGAGGTCTTCAAGGCCTTCCAGCGTGTAGTACTGGAGCTGGTAGCGATCGTTAAAGTCGGCGATATCAGGGTTGTGATGAAAGTATCCGTTCGGATCGTTGGCATCGGATGCCATGAAGACGCCATTGTTATACAGCGCTCCCTGTTCGCCGCCGCCTTTGTAGTTTGAGTGATTGTTGGCCCAATCCACAATTACCTTTATGCCGTCCTGATGGGCTGCGGCGACCAAGCTGTCGAAGGCTTTCCACGTGTTGGCCGCGTCGCCGAAATGCTCTTCAACCCGCATGAAATCGCGAGCGTCGTAACCGTGGTACGGAGAGCCGATTGGTGAGCCACTGGCAAGGTTTTTGTTCTCATTGTCTACAGTTGGCGATATCCAGATTGCCGTTACTCCCAGCCCCTTGATATACGCCAGCTTCTTCTGAATCCCTGCGAGGTCGCCACCCCAGTACGCCTGCCAGTTAGTTTTTGTCGAATCATACAGTCCGGCGCTCTGGGCAGGATTATCGTTACTCGGGTCGCCATCGTAAAAACGATCGGTAACAATCTGATAGATCACCTGTTTCTTGAAGTCCTGGGCCTGCAAAATATGGGTACAGCAGGCAAGCGCCAGCAGCCAAATCTGTGCGGAGATGTGCCGATGCGGTTTCATGGACTTCCTCCGATTGGGAAGCAACTGCAAAGCTAGCGTACAGCGATACGAGGATTTCCGGCTGTACAAGTATGCGCCGGCTTGCTGATATCTGGTGGCGGTTCTAAGCCGCGTGTTTCATCGCTGCTAAAATCAAGCTGTCTATGGCTACTACAGCGAGCGTGTCGCCGAACGTTCTGGCGAAGTACGAACCGGTCATCGGCCTTGAAGTCCACGTCCAGTTGCTGACTGCAACGAAGGCCTTTTGCGGCTGCTCGAACCAGTTCGGCGCGCCTCCAAATACGAATGTCTGCCCGGTGTGCCTCGGCCTGCCCGGTGCTCTTCCGGTCCTGAATGAGCGGGCGGTTGAGTTCGCCACATTGGCCGCGCTGGCGCTGAACTGTATCGTGAATGATCGTTCTATCTTCGCGCGCAAAAACTATTTCTATCCCGACCTGCCCAAGGGCTACCAGATTTCGCAGTTCGATAAACCGCTTGCCGAACACGGATGGATCGAAGTCCCGACGCCTAATGGCGTGAAACGCATCGGCATTACGCGCCTGCACATGGAAGAAGACGCGGGCAAAAGCCTGCACGACGGCTTTCCCGACTCTGCGACGCGCACTTACGTTGACCTGAACCGCTGCGGCACGCCTCTGATCGAAATTGTCAGCGAGCCGGATATTCGCACGCCCGACGAAGCTTATGAATATCTCACGCGGCTCAAGGAAATTCTGCTCTACACCGGTGTAAGCGACTGCAACATGGAAGAAGGCTCGCTTCGTTGCGACGCCAACGTAAGCGTGCGTCCGCGCGGCCAGGAAAAGTTTGGTACGAAAGCGGAAGTCAAGAATGTCAATAGCTTCCGCTTCATCCGCTCCGCGCTTGAATATGAAATTGAGCGCCAGGTTGAGGTCATCGAAAGCGGCGGCCGCGTAGTGCAGGAAACACGCCTGTGGAACGCAAACGAGGGCCGCACCTATTCCATGCGCTCCAAGGAGCAGGCGCATGACTACCGCTACTTTCCGGAACCGGATCTTCCGCCGCTCGTTCTCACGCCGCAACTGAAAGTCGAAGTCGCCAAGCTGATGCCGGAGCTGCCGGAAGCGCGGCGCAAGCGCATGATCGCTGAATACGATATCAGCGAGCAAGACGCGCAGACACTTACCTCAACGCGCGCTTTCGCCGATCAGTTCGAGGCTGCGGCCAAAGCCGCCAAGAATCCGAAACAAGTTGCGAACCTGGTACAGAGCGAGCTGACCAGCCGTCTCAAGGCGAAAGGGCTCGAACTTGAGCAGTCGCCTATCACCATGAAGGGCATTGCCCTAGCCGCCGATCTCAAAGAAGACGGCAAGATTTCAAGTAAGCAAATCAAACAGCTCTTCGATACGGCATTCGAAACCGGTGAAGATTTCGGCTTGGTCTACGAACGCGAAAGGCCGCAGCAGATTACCGATGCCACGGCGATTGAGAAAATGATCGACGAGGTCATCGCAGCCAATCCAAAGCAGGTCGAGCAGTATCGAGGCGGCAAGAAGACGGTTGCCGCCTTCTTTGTTGGCCAGGTGATGAAGCTCTCGAAAGGGCAGGCGAATCCCGCATTGCTGAATGAGTTGGTGACAAAAAAGTTGGATAGCTAACGCCGGCGGCGCGCAGTTTACTAAACAGGCGATGATTTATAGCGCGCCGCCGCTTTTATCGTGGCGTCTTCTTTGAGAGCGGCGCTCCACTCGCCGTTGTTTTTCTTAAGCCGCCACGCTTCGTAGAAACCGTGGACCACGAAAAGCTCCTGCCCTGCGCTGTAGCACTCGTCAGAAATAACGCGGGCGATGAACATGGTGTGGCTTCCGATGGGTTGGATCTTTTCTACTTCCATCTCTCGTACCCGGTACGCAAAGACTGGCACAGGAATCTGGAAGCTAGAGGACGCCTTCGTTTCGAAAGGCAGCTCGTACCAGTTAATGGATTGCTTGTTGTGGTTGATGCCCATCTGGTAGGCAAATGCTCCCTGCTCAAAGGGAACACTGCTCAACGCAAGGCGTCCGGCATCCGCTACCAGGTGCGCGGGGATCTTCGGGCTTCGCAAAGAGAATGCAAAATAGCCATCGCCCAAGTCACCCATCACGTTCACCGGAAACATGTTGCCCTTGATGTCCGTGATCACGCTTACCAGCGAAATCGGACGCGGGCATATAAACATTACTTCCATTGCGCGCCGTCCGCGGAACGTCAAGGTAATGTCCGGAGTGTTGTGTGCCTGTCTTTCTGCACGCTCGTAAAGCAGATAGTGGGCCCACAACCGTAGCCGGGACATGCAATAGTTTGCTGTGCCCCGCGCCCCAAAAAGGATGAACTCTTTGCCATCCAGCATAACGCGCTGGACCAGCTTCAGGCCGATCTCGCCTAACACTCGTCTTTGACCGTCCTGCTCGCAGAACTTCAGTGACAGATGGTTAGCTTCCTTTTCGCCTGGGCCTTCGTTTGCATCGAATGGCAGGCAGAGGATGAAGGGAACAGCGCAGGCCATGGCGTGCCGGTTGGTTACATCGATGGGCGAACCCATTCCGTGCAGCCAGACGGTTATTTCTGTCTGTGGGCTTCGCTGGCCGAGGAAGACCCGTTGAGGAACCGGCGTTCCACCGAATGCAAAGGATTTGATTGCCTTACGAACTCTGCGGATGATCGACATGCTGCGCCTCAGGATATCGCCCGGCTTTAGCCCGCGATGTCATTCAGAGGTCTGAGATTTGTCATTAGATTGTCATGGCCGCGCTCATTTTTTCAGCGCGCGATGACCAATGTCGTGACGGTAATACATTCCATCGAAGTGGATTTTGGCAATGCCTTCATATGCCAGGCCAAGCGCGTTCTCAAGCAAGCCCGCCGCTGCGGTCACGGCAAGCACGCGTCCGCCATTTGTCAGATAGCTGCCGTCGAGTAGCGAAGTTCCCGCGTGAAAGACTTCGACGTTTGGGATCTTCGCCGCATCTTCCAGACCGTTGATCTTCTGACCGGTCGTATAGCTGCCTGGATATCCTTGCGAGGCGGCGACTACGCATGCCGAAGCGCCGGGACGCCAGCGGAATACAGTGTCGCTCAACCGGCCTGTGACACAGGCCTCCAGTCCTTCGAGCAGGTCACTTTCCAGCCGCACCAAGATTGCCTGTGTCTCTGGATCGCCAAATCTCGCGTTGTATTCAAGCACCATCGGGCCACGCGCCGTCATCATCAATCCGCAATAAAGCACGCCCACAAACGGAGTGTCTTCCGCCGCCATGCCATCAATCGTCGGCTGCACAATGTGGTGCATGATCCATTCGCGCATCTGCGGGTCAAGCATGGCGTCAGTTGAATAGACGCCCATGCCGCCTGTATTCGGGCCTGTGTCACCCTCGCCTATACGCTTGTGGTCCTGTGCCGGGACCAGCGGGACGGCATGTTTGCCGTCGCTCAGGACCAGAAACGAAAGCTCCTCGCCCTGAAGAAATTCCTCGATGACTACACTTGTCTCGACCGTTCCGAGAAGCCTGCCACTGAACAATCCGGCAATGGCATCCTGCGCCTCTTTCTTCGTGTTGCAGATCAGCACGCCCTTGCCTGCGGCCAGACCGTCTGCCTTAATCACTACCGGAAGGTGAAAGAGGTCGAGTGCGGACAGCGTTTCTTCCTGGGTTGCACAAACGGCGTAGTTCGCCGTAGGAATTTTATGCCGCTGCATGAAGCGCTTGGCAAAAGCCTTACTGGTCTCGAGCATGGCGGCTGCCCGCGTGGGTCCAAAGACGGCAAGGCTGCGACGCTGCATTTCGTCCACCAGACCGAGGGCGAGCGGCACTTCCGGCCCTACCACAGTGAGGTCCGGGTTCTCCGCAACGACAGCGCGCAGCAGATCATTCAAGTCTTTCTGATTGGCGTTTACCAGCCGCGCCACGTGCGCGATGCCGCCATTTCCCGGGGCGCACACCACTTCACGCACGCGAGGTGATTTCCGAATGGCCCATGCGAGCGCGTGCTCGCGCCCTCCTGATCCGATGACGAGGACTTTCATGCCTTGCTGATCTCTCCGCTTTTCTTAACAAAGGCTATCGCACTGCTCAAGACTCGCCAAGTGCAGTCAATATTCCTATCCCGAACTTCTCTCGTCTGTAAGTCGATTCCCATATGACAAGACCGCGCTAAAATATCCGCAGAACCATGTACAGCCCTGTCCCGCCCCGTCTTAAGCGTTTTCGTCGCGGCCATCCGGACCGTGGACGAATCCTTCGCGGCTGATTAAGCTTTCTGTTGACTGCCTCCGCGCGCTCCTTCGCAGCCTGCGCGGTCAGAGTTTTGCGCCACCTGATGGCCTCAGCACATAGGAAGGAACCCTCCACATGAGCCAGATTGGAAACAGTTTTGGCAGCCGGTCGCAATTGAAGTCCGGCAATCGCACCTATGAAATTTTCCGCCTCGACGCATTGGAGAAGAAGGGAACCAGGCTGCCGCGGCTACCCTACAGCCTGCGAATTCTGCTAGAGAACCTGCTGCGACAGGAAGACGGCAAGAGCGTCACTGCCAACGACATCGAATTCCTCGCCAAATGGGACCCAAAGGCAGAGCCTTCGCGTGAAATCGCCTACATGCCAGCCCGCGTCCTCATGCAGGACTTTACCGGCGTTCCTGCCATCGTCGATCTTGCCGCCATGCGCGACGCGATGAAGCAGCTTGGCGGCAATCCGGAAAAGATCAACCCTCTGCAGCCCGCCGAGCTGGTGATCGATCACTCCGTCCAGGTCGACGAATTCGGGACGAAAAATGCCTACTCGCTGAACGCAATGCTCGAGTTCCAGCGTAACCGCGAGCGTTATGCGTTCCTCAAGTGGGGCCAGTCGGCTTTTCGCAACTTCTCGGCTGTGCCGCCGGGCATGGGCATCTGCCACCAGGTAAATCTTGAATACCTTGCCCGTGTTGTCTTCACCGCTGAGGGCGAAAATCCGCGTGCCTATCCCGACACGCTCGTGGGAACTGATTCCCACACAACGATGATCAACGGCCTCGGGGTGCTTGGCTGGGGCGTTGGCGGAATCGAAGCGGAAGCAGCCATGCTTGGTCAGCCTGTTTCGATGCTGGTACCGCAGGTTGTTGGCTTCAAGCTCACCGGAAAATTGCGCGAAGGCGCGACCGCAACGGATCTCGTTCTGACTGTAACCGAGATTCTGCGCAAACTCGGGGTCGTTGGAAAGTTCGTCGAGTTCTACGGTTCAGGCATCGGTGAGCTGCCTCTGGCTGATCGCGCCACCATCGGCAACATGGCGCCCGAATATGGTGCGACCTGCGGTATCTTTCCTGTCGATGCTGAGACGCTCCGCTACCTGCGCCTCACTGGCCGCAGCGAAGAGCAGATCCAACTCGTCGAGACCTACTACAAGGAGCAGGGCCTCTTCCATACGACGAACTCTCCAGAAGCTGAGTACTCGCAGACCATTTCGCTCGACCTTGCCACAGTTGAGCCGAGCCTTGCGGGTCCGAAGCGTCCGCAGGACCGCGTACTGCTCAAGGAAGCAGGTCCGAGCTTTAAGAAGCAGCTTCCCAATCTGCTTGGCCCCAACGCAGATAAGAATGGTGTACGCCAGGTCGTACGCTGGGAAGGCGAAGGTGGCCATCCCGCAGAAACTGCCGATGCCGCTCAGGGTGTGCATGAGTCGGGCCCAACCACGTCAATAAAAGACCGCTTTGGAGTCGATGTAGATAAGTATCTCGATCACGGCTCGGTCGTTATCGCGGCGATCACAAGCTGCACCAACACGTCGAACCCATCAGTAATGGTCGCCGCTGGAATCCTCGCGAAAAAAGCTGTCGAGAAAGGATTGACCGTTCCGCCTTGGGTCAAAACGTCTCTTGCCCCAGGCTCACGCGTCGTGACTGACTACTATGAAAAATCAGGCCTGCAGCCCTATCTGGACAAGCTGCGCTTCAATGTCGTCGGCTATGGTTGCACCACCTGCATCGGAAATTCCGGCCCATTGCCAACAGATGTTTCAAAATCCATTGAAGATCATGGCCTGGTCGCAGTCTCCGTCCTGAGCGGCAATCGCAACTTTGAAGGCCGAATTAACTCCGATGTGCGCGCCAACTACCTCATGTCGCCTCCGCTGGTCGTCGCTTACGCGCTCGCGGGTCGCATCGACCACGATCTCACCAACGATCCATTGGGCAAGGGAAAAGACGGCAAGCCGGTCTATCTCAAGGATATTTGGCCGACACAGAAGGAAGTTTCCGACATCATCGCGTCCTCCATCAACTCTGACATCTTCCGCAAGGAGTACGCGACCGTCTCCGACGGCGACAGCAACTGGCAGGGACTGAAGTTTCCCACCGGTGACGTCTATCAATGGGAGGCCGATTCTACCTACATTCGCAAGGCCCCATACTTCGACGGCATGTCCGCGACCCCGGCTCCGGTCGAAGACATAAAGGGCGCGCGCGTACTCGCGGTTCTTGGCGACAGCGTCACCACCGACCACATCTCGCCCGCAGGCTCCATCAAACTGAATGGCCCGGCGGGCAAATATCTGACGGAACACGGCGTCAAGCCAGCTGACTTCAACTCCTACGGCTCGCGCCGCGGCAATCACGAAGTCATGGTGCGCGGGACCTTCGCCAACGTGCGCCTGCGCAACAAGCTCGCGCCCGGAACTGAGGGCGGTGTCACCCGCCTACTGCCGGAAGGCGAGCAGATGAGTATCTTCGACGCCAGCGTGAAATACGCCGAGCGCAAGACGCCGCTGGTCATTCTTGCCGGCAAGGAATACGGTTCCGGCTCCTCGCGCGACTGGGCTGCCAAAGGCCCGCGCCTGCTGGGAGTGAGGGCGGTCATCGCCGAAAGCTACGAGCGCATCCACCGCTCTAACCTGGTCGGCATGGGCGTTTTGCCGCTGCAATTTGCAGATGGTCAGAATGTCGAAAGTCTCGGGCTGACGGGCGAAGAGGTCTTCGATTTCCCAGGATTGAAAGCGCTGCTCGATGCGAAGTTCGTCAATGGAAGGGCTCTGAAGGTGAAAGCGACCGCCCCGGACGGCAAAACGAAGGAATTCGAGACGAAAGTACGGATCGATACTCCACAGGAAATCCTCTATTACGAAAACGGAGGCATCCTGCAATACGTTCTCCGGCAATTGGCGGCGAAGAACTAACCAGATGCACCAACAGAAAAGCCCCGGTTTTACCGGGGCTTTTTCACATTAAAATGGCTGTCATCTTGAACATAGCGAAGAACCTGCTTTCGCGTCGGTTGGTCGTAAGTCCGTCTCTAAATTCCCATCCCATACTCGGCTGACTGCATCTGGTCGCCGGCATGGGAGTAAAGGTCATAGGGCGTGCGGCGGTTGAATTTGTACCGCTGGCGCAGTTCGCGGCCCACATACAGCCCCAGAGCGACAACACCTACAGCCACTGAAGTCCACCCAATTGCCTTCAGCGCAACCGGGGACTCATCGTCTTTCCTTTGACCTGGCAGAACAATCACTTCAGCCTTCTTTCCTGACCCCCAAAGCCGGGGCTTTCGCAGCGGTCCCATGCCGACATGATAGCCCAACTAGCTTGCAGTCCGTATGTAACACATCGGTAATACCGCGTTATCTCTTTAGACACATTGTTCGATGTGACGTAACCAGCGGACTTTTTGCTCCGGTGGTAGGAAGCTGGCTTCGATGGAATTGGATGCCAGCTCACGCAAGTGCTCTTCGGTAAAGCCGAACTCAGTATGCCCCAGCATGTACTCGCCTACCAGATCACTGCCGAACATTGTTGGATCGTCTGAATTGAGCGTCACCATCAGGCCGTCGTCAAAATACTGCCGCAGCGGATGCTCTTCCAGCCGCGGGCAGCATCCGGTTTTCACATTTGATGTGACGCAAATCTCTAGCGGAATCTGCCGTTCCGCCAGCAGATGCACCAATTCCTGATCGTGAATCGCAGTTAACGCGTGGCCCAGCCGTTCCGCTCCGATGTTCAGAGCCGCCCAGATGCTCTCCGGACCGACGGCTTCTCCGGCATGAACGGTCAGCCGCAAACCCGCATCGCGGGCCTCTTTGTAAGCATCGCGGAACAGTTCAGCCGGTCCTTTGCGCTCATCGCCGCCGATGCCGATGCCTGCGATGCTAGGATGATCGCGCTTCATCTCCGCCGCCTTGCGGAAGACCCGTGCCGCCGCCTCGACCCCGAAATGCCGCACTGCATCAAAAATCCAATACAAAGTAATGCCGAAATTCTTCTCCGCCCGCTCTCTCGCCTGCTCCATTGCCGCGAAGATCGGCTCAAACTCGCTGCGGTCCCAGAAAAAGACGATGCCCACCGCAACATACGCTTCGGCGTGAACCACGCCCTGCGCGGCCAGCGTCTCCAGCATTCTGTAAGTAATCAGCTCGTAGTCATCGGCTGTGCGCAGCCGCTCGGTCACAGTCTTAAAGGCCATCAAAAAGCCGTGAAAGTCTCTGTACTCATACAGCGCTTGCGCTTGAGGCAGGTTCAGCGGTTCAGCATTGTGCCGCCGGCTTAGCTCAACCAGCGTCTCAGGAGAAATCGTGCCTTCGAGATGCAAATGGAGTTCCGCCTTTGGGAGGCGGCGGACGAAACCCTGTAATTCAGAGGTCATTTCATTGGTGTACCGCAGAGCCACTGAGAGGTTAAAGCCTCGCTCAGTCAACGAGGAGTTTTTGCCGCCAGAAAGTAACCGTGGCCGTTTATCTGCTGTTTACCGCGCCCGGTGCGGCGGACAGAACTCGCTTCGCTTGCGGCTATAAAAGAAGTAGATACACAATCCAATCCCCAGCCATACGAAGAAGCGCAGCCAGGTCATGATGGGCAGTCCAACCATGAGCAGCACGCAGAAGAAGATGCTGAGCACCGGAAACACCGGGCCGCCGGGGCAACGGAAAGTCCGATGCCGGTCAGGATCTTTGTAGCGAAGAACCAGCACACCCGCCGATACCAGTACAAACGCAAACAGCGTTCCGATGTTCGACAAGTCAGAAAACGTGCCTATATCCAGCAATCCTGCCGGGATACCGACCACGATTCCCGCCACCCAGGTCGATACTGCCGGTGTCCGGTAACGCGGGTGCACCTTGGAGAACACAGACGGCAGCAACCGGTCGCGCGACATGGCGAACCACACCCGCGCCTGCCCGATCTGGAAGACGAGGATCGAGGAGATCATTCCCAGCAGCGCTCCAAGCAGAATGACCAGATGCACCCAGTGCAGCGTCAGGCTGCCGTTTGTGGCGTAGAGCTTTCGGAGCGTATTGACCACTGGTGCCGCATCGCCTACCAGTGTGTCCCACTTGATCAGCCCAGTCAGTACCACCGCCACGCCGATATAAAGTACCGTACAGATCACCAGCGTCGCGAGAATGCCTATGGGCACATCGCGCTGCGGATTCCGGCACTCTTCCGCAGCCGTCGAGACAGAATCAAAGCCTATATAAGTGAAGAAGATAATCGAGCCGCCCGTCAACAGCCCCGACCAGCCGTTGGGATAGAACGGATGCCAGTTCGACGGATGGATGAAGTGCGCGCCAAAGGCAATGAAGATCAGGATTGCCGTGATCTTCAGGAGCACCATAATATTGTTCGTCTCCGCAGACTCGCGAATGCCGCGCACCAGCACCACAGTCAGAACCATGACGATGAGAAACGCCGGCCAGTTAAAGCCGAAGTGCCAGCCCGGAGCGTAGAGCATGTTTCCGCTGAAGTCGGCCAGCCCACTTGGCAGGTAGGCGGGCGAAATCCAACGTGCCGACGGATGGATGCCCACCCAATCCATCAAATCGACAATGTGCGCCGCGAAGCCAACGCACACAGCCATATTTGAAAAGGCATATTCGAGGATCAGGTCCCAGCCGATGATCCAGGCAATCAACTCGCCAAGCGTCGCATAGGTATAGGTGTACGCCGACCCCGCAATCGGAATCATCGAAGCGAGTTCCGCATAGCACAGTCCGGTAAAGGCGCAGACAATCGCCACCAGAACCAGCGACAAGGCCAGCGCCGGACCTGCTCCAGGCCGTCCTGCAAGCGCTGTGTGATGGACCAGATAGTCGAGGACAGGCGTGTTCAGAATCGATGAGGTATCGAATTTTTCGCCTGCAATCGCGGTCCCAATGACAGTAAAGATGCCCGAGCCGATTACCGCGCCGATGCCGAGCGCCGTCAGCGACCAAGGGCCCAGCGTTTTCCTGAGGCTTTGCTCCGGCGCCTCCGAATCGCTGATCAGTTTGTCGATCGATTTCCGGGCGAAGACCTGTGTCGGCAGAACCTGGCTCCTGCAGTCTTAATGAGGGGAGTGTAGTCTTTCGAGGGCCGTCCCGCGAAACAAATTCCGCGGGACGGCCTTTTGGATTGCGCCTTAGCGCTTGCTCTGCCCGCGCGCCAGCTTCCTGACCCTCTTCTTGTTAGAACCCCGCGGAGTTGTCCGCTTGGCCTTGGGAGCTGCTTTTTTACGCGCCGCGCGCTTCACCTTCTTGCGTTCTTCCGTACTTTCAATCTTCTTGGTATTTGCCATTCTTCTCCTTCTAACTAAGGGCTGTCATTTTGAGGAGCTTGCGACGAAGAATCTTTGCGATTTTGATTGCCGAACAATGCTCTGAAGAAAGTCAGCCTATAAACGTTCCAGCTGGGCGAACTTCTCCACCAGCTTTTTCACGCCGAACCTTGTAAATTGTACCGTGATCTTAGCGTCTTCACCGTCTCCCTCGCGTCGGAAGACCACGCCCTCGCCGTATTTCGGGTGCCTTACTCGTTGCCCGCTCTTGAACCCGACAGCACCCTTCAGTTCGGCGACTTCGATCTTAGGCCGCGATACACTCGATCCATGCCTGCTGAAAAACTGGGCAATGTTATCGAGTGACTCACCGCCGCTCTTCTTCACCAGGTTGCGGGCTGTAGATCTACCGTTCCCTTGCTGAACCGGACGTTGGTCTTCATCTTCGTAGTTGTAGTGTCGGCTCCCGTCAAAACCATCGTCATATTCACGCCGCTCAAAGCGCGAGGGCTGGCGTGTGTGGGCCGCCGCATATCCACCCCAGCTGGACGCCCGCTGTCCGCCGCTCAGGTCTTCCAGCAGGGCGGAAGGTACCTCCTCCAGAAACCGCGACGGCATTGAAGCCTCCGGCAGGTCGTTCCCGTAGCGCCGTCGATAGCGTGCTCGCGTCAACACCAGCGCATCCATCGCACGCGTCATGCCGACATAGGCAAGCCGCCGCTCTTCTTCCATCTGGTCGGGTTCGTTCAATGTGCGCGAATGCGGAAACAGCCCTTCCTCCATCCCAGCCAGCAAAACCAGCGGAAACTCGAGACCCTTTGCCGAATGCAGCGTCATCAGCGTTACGCGGGAATCCGCGTTGTACTGGTCGGTATCGCTTACCAGCGCCGCATGGTCGAGAAACTCATCCAGGATGTCTCCGCGCTCCTGTGCATCCTGCGCCGCATTCGCCAGTTCCTTCAGGTTCTCAATCCGCGAGAAGGCCTCCGGTGTACTCTCTTCTTCCAGCGCGCGAATATATCCGCTACGGTCAATGATGAAACGAATCAACTCAGGCAGTGTTGCTGCATCACCAGGCCTGCGAAATCCGGGCACAGCTTCTGTTTGTGTGGCAGGTTGAGGCTCAGTGCTCTGCTCTGATTCGTTCGCAAATGGATTGAATTCGGATGCATCGAAAGCTATATTGTCGTCGCCAAACGCCAGCCCATGCTGCTGTGCGTCGCCGAATTCAAAGCTGACATCTTCATCCCCTGAAGCGACATCCACTTCGAATGAAGTACTTCCCTCCAGTGCTACGTCCGTGGCAAGCTTCTCCGCAAACCCTGGAGCAAGCATCGCCCGCGCGTCCTCAATCACTTGGCGAAATGTATCGAGCGCAATGCACGCCCGCGTCGGGAGTAGCCCCTCACTCAGAACTCGCCCGATTGCTGTCCATGTGCTCGTTCCCGTTCCAAGTGCAATTCGCTCCAAAGTTTCGAGCGTTGCCTTACCAATCCCGCGCGTTGGAACGTTGATCACCCGCTGCATCGCGATCGAGTCATGGGGATTTTGGACCAATTTCAGATAACTGAGCAGGTCCTTAATCTCGGCTCGTTCATAGAACGAAAAGCCGCCGACCATCGTGTAGCCGATGCCATAGCGCCGCAGGGCTTCTTCAACTATTCGCGATTGCGAGTTTGTGCGATAGAGCACGGCCACGCGCGCGTCTTCATGTTCCTGACCTGCTTTTCGCAGATACTTCTGGATGTAGTCGGCGATGAACAGCGCTTCGTTCTCGCCATCCGGAGCCTCATAATACCCAATCAGCGCGCCGCCCTCGCGCTCTGTCCACAGATGCTTACCCTTGCGCTGCGAGTTGCGCGCTACCACTGCGCCTGCCGCTTCCAGGATCACCTGTGTCGAGCGATAATTCTGCTCTAGCCGAATCACCTTCGCGTTGGGAAAGTCCTTCTCAAACTCAAGAATGTTGCGGATGTCCGCGCCGCGCCACGAATAGATACTCTGATCCTCGTCGCCCACCACACAGACATTCTTCCCCTCACCTGCCAACAACTTCATCAGTTCATACTGCGGCCGGTTCGTGTCCTGATATTCATCAATTAGCAGGTAGCGATAGCGTCGGTTGTACTTCTCTCGCACCTCGGCAGAAGACTTGAGCAGGCGCACTGCTTCGAGCAGCAGGTCATCAAAGTCCAGTGCGTTGTTCTTACGCAGTTCTTTGCGATATGCCTCGAAGATGTGCGCCACCCTCTCGCTCATCGGGTCAGCCGACCGCAGGTAATACTCCTGCGGATCGATCATGTGGTTCTTGGCCCACGAAATTTTCGACAGCACCACGCGCGGCGTCATCTGCTTGTCATCGAGCCCCATGCGCCGCATAATCTGTTTCACCAGCGCCTGCTGGTCGCTCTCGTCATAGATGGCGAAGGTCTTCGTCAGCCCTTCGTTCCCAATGCGCAAAGCCTCGATATCGCGCCGCAGCATACGCACGCAGAACGAATGGAACGTCGCAATCAGCGGCTTCGCCAGCGTTGTATGTCCGATCAGCTTGTCGACGCGCTCACCCATCTCAGCGGAGGCCTTGTTGGTAAAGGTCACCGCCAAAATCGCATCCGGCGCAACTCCGCGCTCCTGAATCAGATACGCAATCCGATGTGTAATGACGCGTGTCTTTCCCGACCCGGCGCCGGCCAGAATCAGGACCGGCCCTTCAACGGCCTCAACCCCGGCCCGCTGTTGCGGGTTCAACTTGTCCAGTAAATGCTGCAAAACAGATGTCTCGGCAATTCTCTTGGTGGGTGTTCTTCCCTAGTGTATCGCTCTTCGATTCGACGGATTTCACAGCCCGAACCCCAGTAAACTTACCCTGCATGCCAAATCAATTACACATCTGCGTTTTCTGCGGATCAGCCGATGGCGCTGATCCCGTCTATTTAGAGACGGCAAAAGAACTCGGCCGGCGCATCGCCGCAGCCGACATGGGCCTCGTCTA